>CAYLZU010000025.1:4782-20053 GCA_964388005.1 uncultured Burkholderiaceae bacterium | reverse complement strand
AGCGCGATGCGGATGTCGATCGGATCGTCGGCGCGCAGCACCCGCGCGGCGAGCTTGGCCGCGGTCTTTGTCGACAGCGTGAACAGCCGCTCCTTGACCGACAGGATCTGCGACGGGTGCATCGAGAACTGGCGCAGGCCCATGCCGAGCAGCAGTTCCGTGAGGTCGATTTCACCGGCCATCTCGCCGCACACCGCCACCGGCGTGCGCGCCCGGCTGCCGATGCGGATCGTGCGCGCCACCAGGTGCAGCACCGCCGGATGCAGGTGGTCGTACAGGTGGGCGACGCTGGAGTCGGCGCGGTCGATCGCCAGCGTGTACTGGATCAGGTCGTTGGTGCCCAGCGACAGGAACTTCAGCCTCTTCACGAACGCCGGCAGCGACAGCGCCGCCGCCGGCACCTCGATCATGCCGCCGACCGGCGCCCGGGCGTCGAACCTGAGCTTGCGCTCCTTCAGCTGCTCGCGGGCGCGGGCGACGAACGACAGCGTCTGCTCGACCTCGTGCACGTGCGCCAGCATCGGCACCAGGATGCGCACGGTGCCGACGCTGGAGGCGCGCAGGATCGCCCGCAGCTGGGTCAGGAACAGTTCGGGATAGGCCAGGCAGTAACGGATCGCGCGCAGCCCGAGGGCCGGATTGGACTCGACCGTCGGCGCGCCGGCGGCGATGCCGAGGCTGCGCCGCGCCCTGTCGGTCAGCACCTTGTCGGCGCCGATGTCGAGGGTGCGGATCACCACTGGCTTGCCCTTCATCGCCCGCGCCACCTTGGCGTAGGCCTCGTACTGCTCGTCCTCGTCGGGCAGCTGGTCGCGGTTCATGAACAGGAATTCGGTGCGGAACAGGCCGATGCCGTCGGCGCCGGCCTCCAGCGCGTCGCGGGTGTCGGCCGGCAGCTCGATGTTGGCCATCAGCTCGACGGCGATGCCGTCCTTCGTGCGCGCCAGCTTCCCCTTGAGCTTGCGCAACGCCAGGCGGCTGTCGACCTGCGTCCGCAGCCGCTGGCGGAACTGCGCCAGCGCCGCCGGCTCGGGCTGCGTGTGCACGCGGCCGGCCTCGGCGTCGAGCACCACCAGGTCGCCCTCGGCGACCGCCTCGCGCGCGCTGGCCACGCCGAGCACCGCCGGCAGGCCGAGGCTGCGCGCCATGATCGCGGTGTGCGAATTGCGGCCGCCCATCTCGGTGACGAAGCCGGCCACGTCGACTTCGGCCCGCTCCTTCAGGTGCAGCATGTCGGTCGGCGACAGGTCGCGGGCGATGAGAATCAGCCGCTCGCCGTCGGCCGGCTTGGCCGGCAGCGTCACCGCCGAGTTGCGGCCGCTGACGAGCGCCTTCATCACCCGCTCGACCACCTGGCGCACGTCCTGCGAGCGGCTGCGGAAGTACTCGTCGTCGATGGCCTCGAACTGCTTGCACACCGCTTCGAGCTGGATCGTCAGCGCCCACTCGGCGTTGATCAGCCGGTTGCGCACGAGGTCGCGCGGCTCGTCGCACAGCAGCGGATCGTCGAGGATCATCCGGTGCAGGTCGAGGAAGGCGCGCACCTCCCCCGGCGCGTCCGGGGCCACGTGCGAGGCCAGTTCGTCGATCTCCGAGCGCACCAGCGAGAAGGCGTTGTTCAGCCGCGCCACCTCGTGCAGCACGTCCTTGCGCTCGACCGCGTAGTGGCGCGTCTCCAGTTCGGACGGCGCCAGCAGGTGGGCGCGGCCGATGGCGATGCTCGGGCTCGCGCCCGAGACGATGCCGACGCCGATCAGTTCGCTGCCCACGTCTCCCGCCCCGTCATCCCGTTCGTCGTCGCCGTGGCCGCGCGGACGGTCAGTCCTCGCCGAATCCGGAGGCGATCAGTTCGCCGATCGCGGCGAGCGCCGCCTCGGCGTCGTCGCCCTCGGCATCGACGGTCACCGTCGATCCCTGTCCGGCCGCCAGCATCATCACACCCATGATCGACTTCGCATTGACCCGGCGGCCGTTGCGAGAGATGTGGATGTCGGCGCCGAAGCGCGCCGCCGTCTGGGTCAGCTGCGCCGATGGCCGGGCGTGCAGGCCGAGCTTATTGCTGATGGTGAAGTCGCGCGAGATCATCGCCCTGGGCCGGCCGCACCCCCTGATGCTGGACCGCCGTCGAGGCCACCTGCATCACCCCCTGGGAGCCGCCGGCGAGCGCCTTCTCGGCCGCCTCGGCCAGGGTGCCGTCGCGGTAGCACAGCGCCCGCAGCAGCATCGGCAGGTTGACGCCGGCAATCACCGCCACCCGGCCGGGCTCGGCGAGCTGCGATGCCGCGTTGCCCGGCGAGGCGCCGAAGGCGTCGGTCAGCACCAGCACGCCGGTGCCGGTATCGATCTCGCGCGCCAGCGACCGCCCCAGCTCGACGTTGGACGCGGTGTCGGAGTCCGGAAGCACGTCGAGCGTGCGCAGCTGCTCTCCGGCCCGCTCAGGCGCGCAGGCATAGACGTGCGCGGCGGCAGCGGCGAGCGCCGCCGCCAGCGGCGCGTGGGCGATCAGCAGGATGCCGACCACGGTCGCCGCGCCCCTCGTGTACGCGACGCTGCGCGTCGCACGTGCACTCGGGGCGAAAGAAGTCGGGCGCCCGCCCTTCGGGCGGCCGGGCGGGCGGGCGCATGACAAAAGACACGCAACTGCGGTCCCACGTCGAAGCCCAACTGCGCGCGCATCATCGACTCGCCGCCTTTTCCAGGGCGTCGACGAACATCGCGGCGACGTCGAAGCCGGTCTGGTCGCGGATCTCGACGAAGCAGGTCGGACTGGTGACGTTGATCTCGGTGAGGTAGTCGCCGATGACGTCGATGCCGACCAGCAGCAGTCCGCGGGCCGCCAGCGTCGGGCCCAGCCCCTCGGCGATGGCGCGGTCGGAGTCCGACAGCGGCTGCGCCCGGGCGATGCCGCCGGCGGCGAGATTGCCGCGCGTCTCGCCCGGTTTCGGAATCCGCGCCAGCGCAAAGGGCACCGGCTGGCCGGCGATCAGCAGCACCCGCTTGTCGCCATTGCGGATCTCGGGGATGTAGCGCTGCGCCATCACGGTGCGCGTGCCGTCGAGCGTCACCGTCTCCAGGATCGCGTTCAGGTTCAGCTCGTCCTCGCGCAGCACGAAGATCCCGGTGCCGCCCATGCCGTCCAGCGGCTTGACCACCACGGTGCCGAGGTCACGGTGGAACTGGCGCAGCGCCTCGACCTCGCGGGTGACGATCGTCGGCACGGTGAAGTCGGCGAACTCGGTGATGGCGAACTTCTCGTTGTGATCGCGCAGCGCCTGCGGGTCGTTGAAGACGGCGGCGCCGTCGCGGACCGCCGCCGACAGCAGGTGCGTGGCGTACAGGTACTCGGTGTCGAACGGCGGGTCCTTGCGCATCAGCACCGCGTCGAACCCGGCCAGCGCCCGCGCGCCGGCGTCGAGCTCGGCGTACCACGGCGCCGACTTCTCCGCCGCCGGCAGCAGCCGCAGCCGCGTCGCCTCGGCGCTGACCCGTCCGTCGCGCCAGCGCATCTCGCCCGGCGTGCAGGCCCAGATGTCGTGGCCGCGCGCCGCCGCGGCGCGCATCATCGCCACCGTCGAGTCCTTGTATGCCTTCAGCAGCGGCAGCGGATCGACGATGAACAGCAGCGACAGGCCCTGCGACATCGGCGGCGGACCTCAGCGGCCGGAACGGCGATGCGCCGCGACCCGGCCGGCAACCGCATGGCGCGACCGGGCGACTCGGGAGGCCGGACCGCCTTCGGCGGCCCGCGGGATTGCCTCGTGTGGCGGGCCGGCGGCCCTTGACATATTCACGCGGGCATTCTAGCGATCCGGTCCCGGCGCTTTCAGCGAAAGACCACCGTCTTGTGGCCGTTGAGCAGCACCCGGTCCTCGAGGTGGTACTTCAGCGCCCGCGCCAGCACCACCTTCTCGATGTCGCGACCGTAGCGGACGAGGTCGTTCTCGGTGTCGCCGTGGTCGATCCGCACCACGTCCTGCTCGATGATCGGCCCCTCGTCGAGCTGCTCGGTGACGTAGTGCGAGGTGGCGCCGATCAGCTTGACGCCTCGCTCGAAGGCCTGGCGGTACGGCCGCGCGCCGGCGAAACTCGGCAGGAAGCTGTGGTGGATGTTGATGATCCGGCCGGGCAGGCGGCGCGTGAGCTGCGCCGGCAGGATCTGCATGTAGCGCGCCAGCACCATCACGTCGCCGGCGTACTCGCCGTACAGGCGATCGATCTCGGCGAATGCCTCCTGCCGGCCGGGTTCGTCCTTCGGCACCGGCACGTGCCTGAACGGCACCCCGTGCCACTCGACGTAGCCGCGCAGATCGAGGTGATTGCTGATCACGGCGACGATCTCGCAGTCCAGTTCGCGCGCCCGCCAGCGGTACAAGAGGTCGACCAGGCAGTGGTCGAACCGGCTCACCAGCAGGACCACCCGCTTGCGCACGGCAGAGTCGGTCAGCGCCCAGTCCATGCCGAACTCGGCCGCGATCGGCGCGAAGTCGGCGCGGAACCGCGTCAACGTGACGCCGCGCGCCGCCAGCGACGAGGCGCGCAGCGCGTTGCGCATGAAGAAGCGACCGCTGGCCTCGTCGGCATGGTGGCTGGCCTCGACGATCCAGCCGCCGCGGTCGGCGATGAAGCGGCTGACGGCGGCGACGATTCCGACCCGGTCCGGGCAGGCGATGGTCAGCGTGTAGGTCGGTTCGGTGAACACGGGGGTCGGCCGGGTCCGGCGCGCCCGAGGGATCGACGCCGGCCCATCTGCGAGGCCGTCAGAATAGCCGCAGGGAAACCCGCCTGCTTCCGGCCCGCGTTCGGCGATGTCCAGGCCCTCAGCACCACCCACCGTGGCCGGGCCATGACTGCCCGGGGGTACGGATCCCCCGAGCAAAAAAAAGGGCGCCCTGTTCGGGGGCGCCCGCAATCGCCGTTGGTGCATTTGGGCCGCGAAGGACCACAAATCGGCGAGTTAGGGAGACACACGGTCACTTATGCAAGTCACGTGCCAGGAGCCGCCTGAAAACGCAGCGGCCGTCCCGGTGACCGGGACGGCCGCTGATCGAAGACGGGCGCCGCGCGGCCCGCCCTGGTGACGGCCTAGTACTTGTAGGCCGACTCGCCGTGGTAGGTGGTGTCGAGACCTTCGCGCTCCTCCTCTTCGGCCACGCGCAGGCCGGTGATGGCCTTGACGATCATCAGCGCCACGAACGACACCACCGCCGAGAGCACGATCGCCGTCAGCACGCCCTGGAACTGCACCCACACCTGGGCGCCGATGCCGGGGAAGTCGGCCGGGTCGCCGCACTTGTTGGTGATGTAGTTGCAGATGCCGGCGCCGCCGAGCGACGGCGCGGCGAAAACGCCGGTGAGCATGGCGCCGAGGATGCCGCCGACGCCGTGCACGCCGAAGACGTCGAGCGCGTCGTCGGCGCCGAGCATCTTCTTCAGGCCGGTGACGCCCCAGAAGCACACCGCGCCGGCCAACAGTCCGATCACCAGCGCGCCGATGATGCCGACGAAGCCGCAGGCCGGCGTGATCGCCACCAGGCCGGCGACGGCGCCGGAGGCGGCGCCGAGCATCGACGGCTTGCCCTTGACCATCCACTCGACGAACGTCCATGACAGCACCGCCGCCGCGGTGGCGAGCAGGGTGTTGACGAACGCGAACGCGGCGACGCCGTTGGCCTCCAGGTTGGAGCCGGCGTTGAAGCCGAACCAGCCCACCCACAGCAGCGCCGCGCCGACCATCGTCAGCGTCAGGCTGTGCGGGGCCATCGACTCGCGGCCGTAGCCGATCCGCTTGCCGAGCACGTAGGCGGCCACCAGGCCGGCGACACCGGCGTTGATGTGCACCACGGTGCCGCCGGCGAAGTCGAGCGCGCCCTTGGCCCACAGCCAGCCGGCGTTGGCCGTGACCGCGTCGAGCGTGGCCTGGTCCTTGATCGCGTCCGGGCCGTCCCAGTACCACACCATGTGCGCCATCGGGATGTAGCTGAAGGTGAACCAGATCACCATGAACAGCAGCACGGCGGAGAACTTCATCCGCTCGGCATAGGCGCCGACGATCAGCGCGCAGGTGATCGCCGCGAAGGTGCACTGGAAGGCGACGAAGATCAGCTCCGGGATGTAGACGCCCTTGCTGAACGTGGCCGCCAGCGATTCGGCCGTGACCCCGGCCAGCAGCAGCTTGTCGAAGCCGCCGTAGAACGCGCCGGCGCCACCGAAGGCGAGGGTGTAGCCGTAGACCACCCACAGCACCGAGATCAGCGAGAAGACGACGAAGACCTGCATCAGCACGCTGAGCATGTTCTTCGACCGCACCAGGCCGCCGTAGAACAGCGCCAGGCCGGGGACCGTCATCAGGATGACCATGATCGTGGCGACGTACATGAAGGCCATGTCGCCCTTGTCGATCGACGGCGGCTCGGCATCGTCCTTCTTCTCCTCGCCGGCCGGCGCCGGCGCGGCCGCCGGCGTCGCCGCGGCGGCGGGCGCCGCCTCGTCCTTCTTCGCCTCGGCAGCGGCCGGAGCCTGGGCCAGCAGCACCGCGGCGGGCGCCTTGGCGACCGGCGCGGTCGGCGAGCCGTCGCCCTGCGCCAGCGCGGCGCCCGGGGAGAGCGCGAAAGCTGCCGCTGCCAGCAGCGAGATGAGCAGTGTCTTCATTGCGTCCTCTTCTGTTTACAGGGCTTCGTTGCCGGTCTCGCCGGTGCGGATGCGCATCACCTGCTGCAGGTCGTAGACGAAGATCTTGCCGTCGCCGATCTTGCCGGTGCGCGCCGAGGTCTGGATCGCCTCGATCGCGCGCTCGACGATCTCGTCGGCCACGGCCGCCTCGATCTTCACCTTGGGCAGGAAGTCGACCACGTACTCGGCGCCCCGGTACAGCTCGGTGTGGCCCTTCTGGCGGCCGAAGCCCTTGACCTCGGTGACGGTGACGCCCTGCACGCCGACGGCCGACAGCGCCTCGCGCACCTCGTCGAGCTTGAACGGCTTGATGATCGCGGTGATCAGTTTCATTGCTGCGGCTCCCCGTCGTCAGAACGACTTCGACAGCGTGGCGACGACGCGGCTCTTGCCGGCGCCGCGCGACGGATTCTCGGCGGTCACGAAAAGGTCCTTCTCGCTGGTGCCGAACCAGAAGGCGCCGACGATCCAGCCGGAGCCGGCGATGTCGTAGGTGGCGCCGAGCTTGTAGTCCCAGACGCTGTCCTTCAGCCCGCCGAGGTCCTTGTAGTTCTTGATCTTCTGGTAGCCGGCGTGCGCCACCAGCGCGAAGCCGTTGCCGAGGTCGAAGTTGCCGGTGATGTCGACGTACTGCGAGCCCTTGGTGTCGATGCCGGGGCCTTCGAGGCCGAAGAAGTTGGTGAAGGCGTAGAAGTACTTCAGCGACACCGGTCCGTACGAGCCGCCGATGTAGGCTTCGAAGTTCTTGGCCTCGAAATCAGGGTTGTACTCGCCGGTGCCGGGGTAGTAGTAGTAGATGGCGCCGATGTCGAGACCGAAGCCTTCGATCGTCGTCTTCCAGCCGCCGTAGAAGTCCATCTCGATCGGCGCGCCGTTGAACGCGTTCTGCGACACGTTCGAGTTCCAGTTGCCGAGGTAGAAGCCCGACTTGTGCGAGTAGTCGATGCCGCCCTGGATGGTCGGCTGGTAGTCGGTCTGGGTGAAGCCGCGGAAGCGATAGTCGCTGCCGATGGTCAGGTTGCCGCTGAAGCTGTGCTCCGAGTCGGCGGCGAGCGCCGGCGCCGGCAGTGCAAGGGGCATCGCCGCCGCGGCGGCGGCAAGCAGCGTGGTGGACAGTTGCCGTTTCATCTGGGGGTCCTCGTCGGGTTGGGAAAGCGGGAGTGACTTGCCGGTCCTTTCGCTGCAACACCCGTGCCAGCGACCCGAAGAGGCGTCTTCAGCCCGATTCAACGCAATGGCGCACCCTCTCGGTGCATGGTTGTGCGTTGCGCCATCCGCCGCACCAACGCGGTGCGGACATCGGTTTCGATACGCGGCGCTAGACTGCGCCGGTCCTGCCGATTGATGCCGCTCGAGAAGCGCCGACCGCACCCCGCCATGGAGAAAACCGCCTTCCTCGATGACCTGCAGCAGCGGCTTTCGGCGCTGCTCGAGGGCACTCCCGCCGCCGACCTGCAACGCAACCTCAAGGCGCTGCTGACGCAGCAGTTCGCCGAACTCGATCTGGTGACGCGGGAGGAATTCGACGCCCAGGCACGGGTGCTGGCGCGCAGCCGAGAGAAGCTCCAGGAGCTGGAGCGGCGCCTCGCCGAACTGGAGGCGAGGCGCGGCTGACCGGCAGCGGTTACGCCGCTCGACCTTGCGCGGTGCGGCGCCGCTGCGCCGCGGAGCGGATCCTGGCGGCGATCGCGGCATCGATGCGCGCCAGCTGGGCGTCGATGGCTGCGCGATCGAAGACGCGGAAACCGGCTGGCGGATCGGTCGCACCCGCCGGCAGCGGCGCTTCGGTCGCAACGAGCACGCGCAGCTGGTCGACCCGCCGCGCCACGGCGGCGATCGACTTCAGTTCGTCGCCGGACGGAACGGTGGCCATCGGTACGAAGGCATAGGACCGCCGCGGGTCCGACTTGTGCGCCAGCACCAGTTCGATCGGACGCGCCGACGCCTCCAGGCTCGTGGGACGAAACCCGCGCGCCTCGTAGAACACCTGCACCAGATCCCGCACCAGGGGCGGCGCCTCGACGGACGGTTCAATGCGTCCGTCCGCCGCCGTCCCGACCACCATGACGACACCGTCGGCGGCCGGGTTCGCGTCGACGACCGGCGCCGCGGCGGCCGCTGGCGCGAGCGGGGCCGCCTCGGCCGCCGATGGAGCGGCGACCGACGCCGCCAGCGCGGCGGCGCGCATCACGGCATCGCTGCCCGCCGATCCGGGCGGCGACGGCTTGGCGCCCAGGACACGATCGATATCGATGGCGGCAGCGCCATCGGCAGTGGCGCGGGCCGCGAAGATGGCGTCGAGCACCCTCGCCTCGCGGCTTTCGGATTCCCGCCGCAGGCGCGCCGCCCGATACAGCGCCCACCACAGCAGGCCGCCCGCAATCGCCGCCAGAATCAGAAGGCCAGTCCACATCGTTCAGCTGGCGGCCGCCTTCCCGCATGCGGCGCGGCGCGCCACGGCTGACGGTGAGGGCCGGCGGTGCCCGTTCATGCCGCGCCGCCGTCGGCTCCCGCGCGCCGCGTGCGGGCCATGGCGATGATCTTGGCCGCGACCGGGAAGTCGAGCTTCTTCAGTTCGCGGTCGAGCGCGATCCAGTCCATCACCAGCACGTCGCGCAGCCGCGCGCTTCCGACCGAGGCTTCGGCGCCGTGCTCGGCGGCGACCAGCAGCCGGTTCATCCCGAGCGCGCGCGCCTTCTCAATCATCGCTGCGGCGCGCTGCGCCGTTAGCCGGCCGCGATCGAAGAAGAAGGCGTAACTGCGCTCCTTGTCGTCGCGGTGCCTGAGCAGCAGCGAGATCGGCTGCGCCGACGCCGGTGCCCTGGTCGCGAGATAGCCCCGGGCGGCGAACCAGGCGACCACCAGCGCATCGAGGGAGACATCGATCCGGCCATCGAGCACGCTCAGCTGGGGCGCGGACGCCGCCGCGGGCACCCTCGACACCGTCGTCTGCTCGGCCAGGCCCGACAGCAGCGTCGTCGGCTTGCCGAGCTGCTGCCGCGCCCGCTCGGCAACCGTTTCCGGCTCGTCGCCGAGCAGGATATCGATATCGACCGCCTGGACCACGGTGGGCTTGCCGGTATCGGCCGCGGCTTCGGCGGACGCTCCCGGAGGCAGCTCGGGCCACACTCCTCCACCGACCGTGTGCCGGGCCTGCCGGTCGTCGCCGCGCAGGGCGCGGGCGAGGACCCGATCGGTGCGGGCGCGGCGCTCTTCGCGTTCCTTCGCCGCGCGGCTGCGCGCCTGGTTCTGTCGCCACACCAGCAGCGCCACCAGCACGACCAGCAGGACGATCAGCAGTCCGTTGTACACGCCGCGTCACCTCCCCGAGCGATGGCCGCGATTGTCGCAAACGGGCGTTTGCTTGTGCAGGCGCGGCCGCCGCCGCCGGGCATCGGCGATCGACCGGTGGCGTCGTCGCAACGACGCCGAACCGCGTGCGGGCGCCGGCCGCGATGCTCGGACGACCTCGTAGACTGTCCGCAATGAACCGCATCGAACGGCGATGACGCTGGCAATCGTTCGCAGCCGCGGTCTGGCGGGCATGGTCGCCCCGGAGGTGACGGTCGAGGTGCACCTCGCCAACGGCCTGCCGTCGTTCACGCTGGTCGGCCTGCCGGACACCGAGGTCAAGGAGGCGCGCGAGCGGGTGCGGGCGGCGCTGCAGAACTGCCGCTTCGACCTGCCGATCGCGCTCGGCATCCTCGCCGCCAGCGGCCAGATCGACGCACGGACGCTCGACCGCTACGAGTTCGCCGGCGAGCTGTCGCTGTCGGGCGAACTGCGGCCGGTGCGCGGGGCGCTGGCGATGGCCTATGCGCTGTCGGGCAGCGCGCGGTCGCAGGGGCAGCGCGGCTTCGTTCTGCCGCAGGAAAGCGCCGCCGAGGCGGCGCTGGTGGGTGGCCTGCCGATCCTCGGCGCCCGCGACCTGCTGCAGGTGGTGGCGCACCTGGCCGCCGATGGCGGCGACGAGCGCGCGGCGCGACTGCCGGAACACCGGCCGGCGGCACCGGGCGATGCGCCCGTCTATCCGGACCTCGCCGAGGTCAAGGGGCAGCAGGCCGCCAAGCGGGCGCTGGAGATCGCCGCCGCCGGCGGCCACAGCCTGCTGATGGTGGGCCCGCCCGGCACCGGCAAATCGATGCTGGCGCAACGGCTGCCGGGCATCCTGCCGCCGATGACCGGCGACGAGGCGCTCGAATCGGCGGCGGTGCTGTCGCTGGCCGGCCAGTTCTCGCCGTTGCGCTGGGGCGTGCGCGTATTCCGCGCCCCGCACCATTCCGCCAGCGGCGCGGCGCTGGTCGGCGGAGGCGGCGTGCCCAGGCCCGGCGAGATCTCGCTCGCCCACCACGGCGTGCTGTTCCTCGACGAGCTGCCGGAGTTCGACCGCCATGTGCTCGAAGTGCTGCGCGAGCCGCTCGAATCGGGACGCATCACCATCTCGCGCGCGGTGCGCAAGGTCGACTTCCCGGCCCGCTTCCAGCTGGTGGCGGCGATGAACCCCTGCCCCTGCGGCTACCTCGGCCATCGCGTCCATCCGTGCGGCTGCACCCCGGCGGCGATCGCCAGGTACCAGGACCGCATCAGTGGGCCGCTGCTCGACCGCATCGACATGCGCGTCGAGGTGCCGTCGCTCGGCGAGCAGGAGCTGCTCGGGCTGCCCGACGGCGAGCCGTCGGCGCAGGTCGCGCAGCGCGTGCTGAGCGCGCGCCAGCGGGCGATCGGCCGCCAGGGCGCGAGCAACGCCATGCTCGGCGGCGCCGACATCGACCGGCTGTGCCGGCCCAGCGGCGCGGTGAAGCAGCTGCTGCAGACCGCGAGCCAGCGGCTCGGCTGGTCGGCGCGCGCCTATCACCGGGTGCTGAAGGTGGCGCGAACGATCGCCGACCTCGACGGCGCCGACGACCTCGCCGCCGCGCACGTGGCCGAAGCGATCCAGTTGCGCCGTTCGCTGCGCGGCAACTGAGCGCCGGCGGCGGCGCCCGAGCCCGCGCGTCTTGGTCGCCAAGGCGGTCCGGTCCCGCCGCCCGCCGCGCGATCACCAGCCGCCGACGGCATGGCGATCAGCCGCCGTGCTTCTTCTTCGCCTCGTGGCAGCTGGCGCACAGCTCGCGCTCGCCGCCGAGCTTCGGCCGCGCGCGGGTGTCGGCGACATGCTCGGCGCCGCCGACATGGCACTGCGCGCAGGTGAGCTTCTTGTGCGACGGCTGGCTGTGGAACTTCGTGCTCGGCACCGCATGGCAGCCGATGCAGACCTCGTCGCCCACTGGTGGCGGCTGCGAGGCCGCCGCGTCGCAGGCCAGCGCTGCGGCGACCACCCAGATGCCGTGCAGAAACCGTCGAAAGGCGACCGCGGAGCGCTGCCCGAGCAGCGCGGCCAGGCAGCGAAGTACGGCCGCCGGCACGGGATCGCGATGGGCGATGGACCCGTTCACCGCTTCACACGCGATCGATCGTCGGTCGAGCACTGTCGTCCTCCGGCGCCGTCGGCGCCCTGCCGCCACACTGTCGCCCAAAGGCCGACGTCGCGCCGTGACGGCGATCAAGCGGCGGCCGGGACACCGCGCAGGAAGGCCTCGATCGCCGCCGCCGACTCGTGCGCCGACTTGATGCAGTCGGCCACCGAAACGCCGCCGCGCCAGTTGGCGCAAAACCGCAGGCCGGGCGCCGCCGCCTCGGCGCGCTCGACGGCGGCGATGCGCTGCCGATGGCCGAGCGTGTACTGCGGAATCGCCCGCGGCCAGCGCGTGACCACCTGCCACAGCGGCTGCCGCGCGCCGAGATAGCGCGCCAGCGCCTCCGCGACGCTGGCGCCGATCTGCTCTTCGGGGCGCTCCGCCATCGGCGCGCTGCGAACGCCGCCGACGAAGGTCGTCAGCAGCACCGTGGACTCGCCGGCGCGGCCGGCGAACATCGAACTGGAGAACAGGCAGCCGAGGATCGGCGGCGATTCCTTGCGCGGCGCCAGGAAGCCGAAGCCGTCGAGCGGATGTGCGATCTCGTCGCGGCGGTAGCAGCCGGCGATCGTGGCCACCGGCGGATACTCGATTGCCGCCAGCGCCGGCGCCACATCGGAGCCGATGCCGCTGACGAGCTCCGCCGCCCGGTATGCCGGCACCGCGAGCAGCAGGGCGCGGCCGCGCCGCTCGAAGCGCTCGGCGCCGCGCTCGCAGGCGACGGCGAAGGCGCCGCCGTCGCGGCGCACGCCGCAGGCGCGCACGCCGAACTCGATCGGCAGGTCGCGGGCGAGCGCGTCGGTCAGCGTCTGCATGCCGTCGCGGAACGAGAAGCTCGCGGCGGCGTTCTTC
The DNA here is from genome assembly GCA_964388005.1 of uncultured Burkholderiaceae bacterium. GTDB lineage: Bacteria > Pseudomonadota > Gammaproteobacteria > Burkholderiales > Burkholderiaceae_F > JADJWR01. The sequence continues at coordinate 7,076 of CAYLZU010000025.1, read as the reverse complement.
GCCTTTTCGGCGCTCCTCCTGCGCTCGCGGGAGCCACGGATCTGGCCGCGGATCAGGCTGCCGTACTTCTGTTCCAGCGCCGCGAGGCGGGGGAACGCGGCCGGCACCGACAGGCGGTCCGGATCGCCGGCGTAGATGCCGGCGACGAACGGCTCGATCGCGTAATCGAGGAACTCGTCGCCGAGACGGCGGCGGACGAAGGCGGCCACCGTCTCCTCGGCCTCCGGCGGCGCCGGCGGCACGAACGGCTCGCGCAGCAGCGCCAGCTTGGCGCGCCACGAGAACAGGCGCGTGCCGAGGAAGGCCGGCGGCGAGGTCGGCAGCGCGATGAGCGCGCCGTCGCGCAGCACGTAGCGCTTCGCTGCCGCGGCGCTGGCATCGACCCGCTCGCCGGCGATGCCGGCGGCGGCGAGCAGTTCGTTGACGAGCGGCGTCGTATCCAGGGCGCTGTTCGGGCCGAGTTCGTACAACGCGCCTTCGCGCCGCACCGAGCCGATGACGCCGCCGGGGCGCGGCGCCGCTTCGATGACTTCGACTCGCAGCCCTCGACGTTGCAGCAGGAAAGCAGCGGTCAGCCCGGAAAGGCCGGCGCCGACGACGAGTACGTCGGCCGGTGAGTGCAGAGAGTGCGCGTCCATCGGTGATGCGGTCGGGCCGCGGGCAAAACCGAAGACTCGCACAGATGCGGCAGCGGCATCCGAACGACGCCGATCGCCGCGCCCAGGGCGATCTACGACGCGGGCAGCATCAATCTGGCGCGTTGTTCGGCGCGCGCCACCGCCGCCGCAAGCTGGGTGCGCTCGGCGGACTGCGCCGGCATCAGCCCGAGCAGCTGCTTCCAGTAGCGCGCCGCGCCGGTGAAGTCGCCGGCTTCGTAGGCGGCGCTGCCGGCCATCTCGAGCGCGCGCGGATGCGCCGCGTCGAGTGCCAGCGCCCGGTCGATCAGCTCGCGCGGCCTGCCGGCGAGCCGGCCGCCGGCAGCCATTCCGAGGGCGTCGGCGTACTCGCACCAGATCAGCGGATCGCGCGCGACCTTCGCCGAAGCGTCGAGCGCGCGCTGGTAGGCCGCCGCCGCCGGCTCGAACTGGTCGCGCTCCATGCGCAGCCGCGCCAGCATGACCCAGGCCCGCGCGTCCGTCGGCGCCGCGGCCAGGTGCGCTTCGAGGCGCGGCAGCGGATCGGCAGCGGCCGCCGCATCGGCGATCGTGGCCGGCGCCGCCGCCGCACTGCCGCCGATCAGCTGCGGGTTGCCGAACTGCTGATACAGCAGCGCCGCCGCAAGCGGCAGGGCGGCGGCATAGGCGGCGAGCGCGGCGCGCGGCCGCCTCGCCCCCGGCGCAGCGGCGGCCGGCTCGGCCTCCGCCAGCAGCCGCCGCTGCAGGTCGTCGCGCAGGCGCGCGAACTCCGCTTCGCCAAGCACACCGCGACTGCGTTCGGCCTCCAGTTCGGCCAGCTGCTGGCGCGCCACGTCGGCGCTGGTTCGTGCCTGCGAGGCGGCGCCGGCATCGGCGCGCTGCCAGCGCGGCCCGAGCAGGACGGCGCCGGCCGCCAGCAGGGCCAGCGCCGCCGCCGCGACGACGAACAGCGTCATTGCCGCCGCCACGCCGCGCTCAGGCGCCGATCACTTCTTCTCCGCCGGCGCCGGCGCCGCCGGTGCGGCGGCCGGTGCCGCGGCGACGGTCGCCGCCTTGCGCTTGGCGGCCATCGCATCGTCGAGGAGCTTGATGCCTTCCTGCGCAATCACCATCGACTTGTTCAGCGACGCGGTGGCCTGCTCGGGGTTGTGGAAGCCGGCGCCGTTGGCCGCCGTCCACCACTCCCAGTTGATGTGCGCGTCGTAGTGCTTGGCGCGCGCCTGGTTCAGGACCGCTTCGTCGACGCCGAGGTTCTTCGCCTCCTCGAACTTGTCGATCATGCGCGTCAGCCAGAACTCGGCCTTGCGCTTCTTGCCCTCGAAGCGGTTCTTCAGCGAGTCGATCGCGTACACCGCCTGCTGCCTGCTCCAGCTGCTGTGGCAGGTCAGGCAGGTCTGCTCGATGTAGTGCTTCGGGCTGGTCTGCCAGTGCGAGGTATAGGTCTTGCCGGTCTTGGCGTCCTTCACCTTCGGCATGTGGCACTGCGAGCACTCGACGCCGGCCTTCTGGTGCTTGGAGTTGTAGAACACCTCGACGTCCGGGTGCTGGCCCTTCCACAGCAGCGCGCCGGTGATGCCATGACGGAAGTCGGCGAACTTCAGATCGGTGTAGTGCTTGCCGATCTCGTCGACCGGCTTGAACGGGAAGTGGTTGGTGCGC
>CAYLZU010000025.1:0-4750 GCA_964388005.1 uncultured Burkholderiaceae bacterium | reverse complement strand
GATCAGGCCGTCGCGCACGACGCGCGGCTTGGCCGAGTGCGGGTCGTGGCAGAAGAAGCAGTTCAGCGCGTGGTTGACGTCCTTGACGAACTCGTTGACCTTCGAGGTGCGGCTCCACTTCGCTCCCGGCACCGGGTCGCCGAGGTAGGCCCAGTCGAGGATGTGGTCCTGGGTCTTGCACGACATGCACACCGGGTTGGCGGCGGCCGCCGTGCCCGGCTTGAAGACCTTGTGGTCCTCGCCCGGGAACTGGTCCTCGAGATAGTTCCAGATCTTGAAGTTGCCGCCCGGCTGGGTCAGGAACTGCCAGCCTTCCTTGTTCCGGAAGCGGCCGCCGAAGGCGCGGTCGACGACCACCTGGTCGTACAGCGCGAAGGCGTGCGAGCGCGGCTCGTTGTGCTCGCGGGTGAAGCCATGCGGCATCATCAGCTTGTCGAAGGCCGGGGTGGGCGACGGGCCGGTGGCGAGCACCTTTTCCTTGCGCGCGGTCTTCTCCCAGTTCATCGTGTACATCGAGTCGAACTGCAGCTTGTGGCAGGCGCCGCAGGCGGCCGGGTCGGTCACCGTCACCGGGCGCGCCTTCGCATCGGCGAGGTGCTTGTCCACACCCTGGTGACAGCTGGTGCAGGCCACGCCCTTGTGCTTGCCTTCGTCGTGGAAGGCCTTGATCGGCGCATGGCACCCCAGGCAGGGTCCGGCATCGAACTTCACCGCCGTGGCCTTCTTCGCCGGCGCCGGCGACTGCGCCGAGGCAGGCGCCGATGCCATGCTGACGAACACCGCCGCGGCCAGCGCGGCGGATGCACGCAGGATCAGATCGGATAGTTGCGACATGCGGAAACTCCCCTCGTTCGTCTTCTTGCCGATGTGGGCATCGCCGCGTGGACGCGGCAATGCATCGCGGGGGATGTTTCCGGAGCCGGTCGATGTCGCGCTTGACCGGAGTCAAAGCGTCTTCCGACTACCTCGGAGGAGGTAGCCCTCCTGTCACGGCAGCCGTTACAGCGGGCGCCGGCGCTGTCGCCTTTGCGCCTCAGCGCAGCTCGGTGTCGATGGTGACGGCGACGTCGGAACGGCCGAGCTTGACCGGCTTCGAGAGACCCTCGAAATCGCCCTTCTGCGGCATCGGGCTGCCGGATTTCGACACCCGCGCCCCGACGATCACGTCCGGGAAGTTCGACAGCCTGAAGTCGGGCGCCACCGCCATCGAGTCGTCGAGTGCGAAGGTCTTCGGCAGGTCCTTCGCCTGCACGAGCAGCAGCGCCAGCGGCATCCGCGGTCCCTCGGCGGCGCGGGCGAAGATCACCACCGTGTCGTCGGGCGAGACCTTCGCGCGCAGCGCGTCGCTCAGCGCCACCGTCCCCGACACGCGCGCGGCGCCGGCGACCGCGGCCGGCGCGGACTTCTCGCTCGACGTCGCGGGAGCTGCCTTGGCGGCGGCAGGCGGAGCCTTCGCTTCGGCCTGCGGCGGCGGCGCCGCGGCGAGCTGCGGCAGGCCGGCAAGGCTGCGCGCTTCGTTGATGCTGCCGGTGATCTGCTGCTTCAGCGGCGCATCGGCAGGCAGCGAGTCGCGCAGCTTCTCCCACAGCGCCGCAGCCTGCCGGTAGTCCTGGCGGTCGAACGCCTCGGTGCCGGCCATCGCCAGCGCCTTCCACTGCAACGGGTCGAGCTGCAGGGCGCGGTTGACCAGTTCCATCGGCTTGCCGGCGAGCTTGCGGCCGTGCGCCATCGCCAGCGCGTCGGCATAGTCGGCCCACAGCGAGGCTTCGCCGGGCACCAGCGCGACCAGTTTCTCGAAGGCGAGCGCCGCGTCGCCGAAGCGGCCCATCGAGTAATAGGTGCGCGCCAGCGTCGCCCAGCCGTTGGCGTTGTCGGGCTCGCTCTTCAGCCGCTCGGCGAGCCGTTGCGTCATCGCGTTCAGGTCGTCCTGGCTGAACTGGTGCGCCGCCTCGGGCCCCTGGCGCGCCAGCGGATTGAAGGCCGACGGGTCGCCGTAGCGCATGTAGGCCAGCGCCGCCGCCAGCGGCACGACGACGGCGAGCGCCATCGCCGTCGACTTCCCGAGCCGGCTCGGCCGCGATGCCGCGGCGGCGGGTTCGGACTGCGTCTCCTCGAGCACGCGCCGCTGCAGGTCGGCGCGGGTGGCCGCGTACTGCTCCTCGGCGATCGCGCCGCGCGTGCGCTCGGCTTCGAGTTCGGCGAGCTGGTCCTTGAGGATGCCGACGTTGACCGCCGTGCGGTCGATGCGCGCTCGCGCGCCGCCGCGCAGCAGCGGCGGCAGCACCCAGGCCAGCCCGATCGCGACCATGATGGCCGCGGTGACGACGAACGCGGTCATCGCGCCTCGCCTTCGCCGCGCAGCAGCCGCTCGGCGCGCTCGCGGTCGGCCTCCGACAGCGGCGCCGGCGCCGCCGCCCGCGCCCGCGTCCGCACGACGCGCCAGCCGATCAGCACGCCGATCGCCAGCAGCGCGAACGGCCCCGCCCACAGCAGCACCGTGGTCGCCTTCAGCGGCGGCCTGTACAGCACGAAGTCCCCATAGCGCTCGGTCATGAAGGCGATGATCTCGGCGTCGGTCTTGCCGGCCGCCATCTGCTCGCGCAGCTTGTTGCGCAGGTCCACCGCCAGACCGGCGCGCGAGTCGGCGATGGTTTCGTTCTGGCACACCAGGCAGCGCAGCTGCTTGGCGAGCTCGACCTCGCGCCGCGCGGCCACCGGGTCGTTCAGCGTCGGCTGCGCCTCGTCGGCGGCTGCCGGGGCGGCGAGCACTGCAGCAGCCAGGCCGAGCGCGATCAGGAAAGCTCTCATGACTTCTGCAACTCCTGCACCAGCGGCACGATCTTCTTCTGCATCGCCTCCGGCGTCACCGGGCCGATGTGCTTGTAGCGGATGACTCCCTGCCGGTCGATCACGAAGGTCTCCGGCACCCCGTAGACGCCGAAGTCGATGCCCAGCTTGCCGTCGTAGTCGATGAAGGTGGTCGTGTACGGATCGCCCAGTTCGGCCAGCCACCTCCGGGCCGCGTCGGGGGCGTCCTTGTAGTTCATGCCGACGATCGGCACCAGCTTCTTCGCCGCCAGTTCGTTCATCAACGGATGCTCGACCCGGCACGGAGTGCACCACGATGCCCAGACGTTGAGGATCCACACCTGCCCGGCCATGTCGCGGCTGGCGAACATCTCGGACGGCCGATCGAGCCTGGCCTTCTCGAACACCGGCGCCGGCTTGCCGATCAGCGGCGACGGCACCTCGCGCGGGTTCAGCCACAGGCCGCGGAGAAGAAACGCCGCCAGCACCAGGAAACCGGCGAGGGGAACGAGAAAGAACAGAACGCGTTTCATCGGCTGGTCGTCGGCGGCTGGTGCCGGTCAGAGGCCGGCCCGGGGCGGCGCCCCGGCGAGAAGCGCCGCGCCGGGGCGCCGACGGCGCGGGCGCGGCGGCGGACTGCGGAAGGACGGGCTGTTGCGGTCACCCGGCGGACGTTCTCATGCCGCGGCCGGCTGCCGGCGCCCGCCGGCGACCGCGGTCTCTCGGTAGGCAGCAGTGCGGTAGCGCCGATCGGATGCGGCGAGGAAGCCGCCCAGCGCCATCAGCGCGCAGCCGCCCCAGATCCAGGTCACGAACGGCTTGTAGTACACGCCGGTGCGGATCGACGCCTCGGTCATCGGCATCTGCGACTGCGCGAAGTAGATGCGCTTCTCCGGATGGAGCACGTCGATTTGCCTGCCGTTCTTCAGCAGCGTGACCGTGCCGCGCGCGGCGTTGAAGTTGGGGCCGCGCCGCTCGCCGACGCTTTCGAAGCGGAACGTGTAGCCGTGCACGCTGACGGTGTCTCCCGGCGACATCTTCACGTCGCGCTCGACTTCGTAGCCGCGCACCGAGGTCACGCCGATGATGAACACCGCCACCCCGAGGTGGGCCAGCGTCATGCCCCACCAGCCGCGCGGCTGCGCCGCCAGGCGCGCCAGCAGGCCGCCGGGCGCATGGCGGATCTGGCTGCGGATCTGCACGATCGACGTCAGCACGATCCACGCCGCCATCCAGTAGCCGAAGGCGGCCATCGGCGACCACGGCAGCCCGTCCTCGAGGTTGCCGACGAAGGGCAGCACCAGGCCGAGCAGCAGCGAGATCATCAGGGCCCACTTCAGCCGCTGCCACAGGTCGGGCAGCTCGGCCTTCTTCCAGCGGGCGATCGGACCGATTCCCATCAGGAACACCAGCGGCGCCATCACCGGCACGAACACGGCGTCGAAGTACGGCGGGCCGACGGAGATCTTGCCGAGCCCGAGCGCATCGAGGAACAGCGGATACAGCGTGCCGAGCAGCACGGTGCCGCAGGCCGCCGCGAGAAGCACGTTGTTGCCGAGCAGCATCGACTCGCGCGAGACCGCGTCGAAGGATCCGCCCAGTCCCACCCGCGGCGCGCGCCACGCGAACAGCGCCAGCGAGGCGCCGATCACCACCACCAGGAACGCGAGGATGAACACCCCGCGCGCCGGGTCGGTGGCGAAGGCGTGCACGCTGGTCAGCACGCCGGAACGCACGAGGAAGGTGCCGAGCAGCGACAGCGAGAAGGCGCAGATCGCGAGCAGCACGGTCCAGCGCTTGAACGCGCCGCGCTTCTCGGTGACGGCCAGCGAGTGCACCAGCGCCGTGCCCACCAGCCAGGGCATGAACGAGGCGTTCTCCACCGGATCCCAGAACCACCAGCCGCCCCAGCCCAGCTCGTAGTAGGCCCAGACGCTGCCGA
>CAYLZU010000024.1:7434-20110 GCA_964388005.1 uncultured Burkholderiaceae bacterium | reverse complement strand
GAAAACGGACGCCGCGAGCAGGGCTTCGCCGGCGGCGGCGGCCGCGTCGACCTGTCCTACTTCGACGACGCGGTGCTGGCCGGCTACGTCGCCGGCGCCGTCGACATGGCGCTCGCCAACCTGGCGGCACGGCCGGCGCCGGCCGGGGTGATGAGCGTCGTGCTCGGCCCCGGCTGGCCTGGCATCCTGCTGCACGAGGCGGTCGGCCACGGGCTCGAAGGCGACTTCAACCGTAAGGGGTCGAGCGCCTTCGCCGGCCGCGTCGGCCAGCGGGTAGCGTCGAAGGGCGTGACCGTGATCGACGACGGCACCATGCCGAACCGGCGCGGTTCGCTGTCGATCGACGACGAGGGCACGCCGTCGAACCGCACCGTGCTGATCGAGGACGGCATCCTGCGCGGCTACATGCAGGACACGATGAACGCCCGCCTGATGGGTGTGGCGCCGACCGGCAACGGCCGGCGCGAGTCGTTCGCCCACCTGCCGATGCCGCGGATGACCAACACCTGCATGCTCGGCGGCGACCGCGATCCGCAGGAGATCGTCCGCTCGGTGAAGAAGGGCATCTACGCCAGCAACTTCGGCGGCGGCCAGGTCGACATCACCAACGGCAAGTTCGTCTTCAGCATGGCCGAGGCCTACCTGATCGAGAACGGCCGCATCACCGCGCCGGTGAAGGGCGCGACCCTGATCGGCAACGGCCCCGACGCGCTCACCAGGGTGACGATGATCGGCAACGACATGAAGCTCGATTCCGGCATCGGCAACTGCGGCAAGGACGGGCAGAGCGTGCCGGTGGGCGTCGGCCAGCCGACGCTGCGGATCGAGGGGTTGACGATCGGCGGCACTGGATGACCTCACTGCCCCCGCTCGCTTTCGCTCGCCGCCCCCCGCGGGGGCACGCCGCTGTCTTGGGGCGGCCCGGCGACCGCGGCTGACTGCACCGCCCCCGCTCGCGTGCGCTCGCCGCCCCCCGCGGGGGCACGCCGCTGTCTTGGGGCGGCCCGGCCACAGGCGGCTGGGCACGAGGCGCACGACGGGCTTGCGCCTGGTCAAGGGCCGGCCGCCCAGCCCGGCATAATCGGCGCGAGCAGCGAGCCGCGCGGAAAGACGCGGCAGGGCCTCCCGTGCCGACCCTCCCCGTCCGTTTCCTGCCTCCGATCGTCTGGCTGGTGCGCCTGCTGGTGGGAGCCTATCCGCGCTGGATCGGCTGCGCGCCGACGGCGGCGCAGCGGATCTACTTCGCCAATCACACCAGCCACATGGACACGGTGGTGCTGTGGGCGGCGCTGCCTGACGAACTGCGCGCCAATACGCGGCCGGTGGCGGCCAAGGACTACTGGGACCGCGGCGGCATCCGCGGCCAGATCGCCCGCGATGAGCTGAACGTGGTGATGATCGACCGCGCCCGCGACGACCCGAATGCCGACCCGCTCGATCCGCTGCGCGAGGCGCTGGACAACGGTTTTTCGCTGATCATCTTTCCCGAAGGCACGCGCACGCCGCAGCCGCTGCCGGGTCCGTTCCGCTCCGGGCTGTATCACCTGGCGATGGAGTTTCCGGCCGTGGAGCTGATCCCGGTGTACATCGAGAACCTGCATCGAAGCATGCCCAAGGGGGCGCTGCTGCCGGTGCCGACGATCTGCACCGTGCGCTTCGGCGCGCCGCTGGCGCGCATCGAGGGGGAGGCGAAGGAGAGCTTCCTGCAGCGTGCCCGCGACGCGGTCGTGGCGCTGGCCGGATAGATCGACGCCGATGGAACTGACCCTGCAGCAGACCTACCTCGCCGTCTTCGGCGGCCTCGTTCTGATGGTGGGCGCGGCCAGCGCGCTGGCGCACCGGCTGGCGGCGCGCACCACCGACGCGGTCCAGCTGACCTGGCTCGGGCAGCTGAACTCGCGCATCCACGCCGGCTGGCTGCTCGTGCTGCTGTTCGCGGTCGGCTTCGCCCTCGGCGAGGCGGCGCTGGCGGTGATCTTCGCGCTGGCCTCCTTCTTCGCGCTGCGCGAGTTCGTCGCGCTGACGCCGATCAAGCCGGCCGACCACCTGGCGCTGATCATCGCTTTCTACCTCGTCATCCCGCTGCAGTACGTGCTGGTCGCCAGCGGCTGGTACCAGCTCTATGCGGTGTTCATCCCCGTGTACCTGTTCCTGCTGCTGCCGGTGGTGATGGCGTGGCGGCTCGACACCGAGCTGTATCTGCAGCGGGTGGCGAAGGTGCAATGGGGGCTGATGCTCAGCGTCTTCTGCGTCTCGCACGCTCCGGCCATCGCCACCCTCGAGCCGCCGGGCTACGAGGGGCGCGGCCCGCTGCTGCTGCTGTACTTCCTGCTGCTGGTGCACCTGGCCGACGCCTTCGCGGTGATGGCAAGCGCCAGCATCGGTCGCACGCCGCTGCGGTCGAACCCGAACAAGAGTCGCGAAGGGGTGCTGATCGGCGGCATCGGCGCCGCCGTGGTCGGCACGGCGCTGTGGTGGATGACCCCATTTTCGTGGTGGCAGGCGGCGCTGATGGCCGCCGCCACCGTCGTGTCCGCGTCGCTCGGCGGGCTGGTACTGGCCTCGGTCAAGCGCAGCCTCGGCGAACGCCAATGGGATCAAGGGGTTGCGCTTTCCCGCGGGGTGCTGGAACGGCTCGAAGGCATCACCTTCTCGGCGCCGGTGTTTTTCCACCTGACGGTCTACTTCTTCGTGCCCTAGGCCGGCTGACGCTGCGCCTGCACCACAGACATCGCCTCTCGTCTTTATCCGACTTGGCAAACCGGCGGCGCAGGCGTTCAATTCAGCTGTCGTCTTCCCCAGTCCCGAAGGAGCAGGTCATGCGTGCCGCGTCGTGTCGCCGAGCCTTGCTCGCCGCGCTGCTCGCCGCATCGGCGTCGGCCGGCGCCGCCGAGAACGCGATCGCACCTGGCGCCTCGCTAATCTACGGGCTCGTCGGCGATCCCGCCGCCGAGCAGACCCTGTTCGCCGCACGCTGGGGCTCGTCGTCGCTGCCGCTGCGGTTCGATACCGCCGCCAGCCTCGGCGCGCACGAACTGCGCGTGCTCAGCGCCGGGTCGACCGCGCGCTGGGGGTCGCAGTTCGCCCCCTTCGGCGCCGAACGGAAGACGGACCTGAACATCGATCCGCTGCGGGCGACCTACCGCTACACGCTGCTGGCGGCACCCGGTTGGCAGATGAAGCTCGGTCTGTCGACCAACCTCGCCGACTCGGCGAACGTGCTGCGGCCCGCGCTCGGGGCCGATCACGCCGGCTTCGGTTCGCTGCCGCTGCTCCATCTGGCCGGCGCCGCGCAGTGGTCTCCGCGCTGGCGGCTCGCCTTCGCGGTCGACGGACTGGCGACGACGCGCGGACGGGCGATCGATCTCGACCTCCAGGTCGACTACCTGATGACTCCGTCGGTATCGGTGTTCGGCGGCTACCAGCTCACCGACGCGGCGGGCGAGGCGGAAAGCTTCTACGGCAACAACCTGAGCAATCGCGCCAACATCGGTCTGCGTTACCGCTTCTAGCCGGTTGCCGCATTGCAGCGAATCGGGTAGATTGCCGTTCGACTCAGGGTTTCAACCGACATGCGGCCGTCCTTCTTCTTCTACTTCTTCGGCTTTTTCCGGCCTCTGGCGGAGAAAGTCGATCGGCGCGCGTAGACCCCAGGTCCCCATCGACACCAACCGCCAGGCCTTCGAACCTGGCGGTTTTTTTTCGCCGGGTGGCAGCGGCCGGCACAGGAGCCCACCGTGGACGGAGCAAGAGCCATGCGTTACATGACCGACGACCTGCGCATCCGCGAGATCAAGGAGCTGTCGCCGCCGGCGCACCTGATCCGCGAGTTTCCCTGCACGGAGGAGATCGGCCAGGTCGTGTTCGCGGCCCGTTCGGCGCTGCACGCGATCCTGCACGGCATGGACGACCGGCTGATCGTCGTCATCGGCCCGTGCTCGATCCACGACCCGAAGGCGGCGCTGGAGTACGCGCGGCGGCTGAAGGTCGAGCGCGAGCGCCTGCGCGATGACCTGGAGATCGTGATGCGCGTCTACTTCGAGAAGCCGCGCACCACGGTCGGCTGGAAGGGCCTGATCAACGACCCGGATCTGGACGGCAGCTTCCGCATCAACCACGGCCTGCGAGTGGCGCGCGAGCTGCTGATGGCGATCAACGAACTGGGGCTGCCGGCCGGCTGCGAGTACCTCGACATGATCACGCCGCAGTACATCGCCGACATGGTGAGCTGGGGCGCGATCGGCGCCCGCACCACCGAAAGCCAGGTGCACCGGGAGCTGGCCTCCGGGCTGTCGTGCCCAGTGGGATTCAAGAACGGCACCGACGGCAACGTGCGCATCGCCGCCGAGGCGATCCGCGCCGCGCAGCAGCCGCATCACTTCCTGTCGGTGACCAAGGGCGGCCACTCGGCGATCGTCTCGACCAAGGGCAACGAGGACTGCCACATCATCCTGCGCGGCGGCAAAGCGCCGAACTACGACGCCGCCAGCGTCGAGGCCGCCTGCCAGGAGCTGGCGAAAAACGGCCTGGCGCAGCGGCTGATGATCGACGCCTCGCACGCCAACGCGAAGAAGCTGCACGAGAACCAGCTCGCGGTGGCCGACGCCATCGCCGCGCAGCTCGAAGCGGGCGAATCGCGCATCGTCGGCGTGATGGTCGAAAGCCACCTCGTCGGCGGCCGCCAGGACCTCGTGCCGGGCAAGCCGCTCGTCTACGGCCAGTCGATCACCGATGCCTGCCTCGGCTGGGACGACAGCGTCGAGCTGCTCGAGCGTTTGGCCGCCGGCGTGCGCGGCCGGCGCCTGCACGAGGCCAACGTGCCCGGCAAGTAGGGCCGGCAGCGCCGGGGACGGCCGGGCGCCACAGCGATGTCCGAAAACGGCGAGCCGCGGCTCGCCGTTTCGTTCATAGTGCGGCCCATGCAACTCGAACCCGACGCCTGCTACCGCGCCACCCGCGCCCGCGACGCACGCTTCGACGGCCGCTTCTTCGTCGGCATCACCAGCACGAAGATCTACTGCCGGCCGGTGTGCAGCGCCCGGCCGGCGCGGCGCGAGCACCAGCGCTACTTCGCCAGCGCCGCGGCGGCCGAGCGCTCGGGTTTCCGTCCCTGCCTGCTGTGCCGGCCTGAGCTGGCCCCGGGCCTGGCCCTGATCGATGCCTCACGGCAACTGGCGCGCGCCGCCGCCAGCCTGATCGACGATGGGCTCGCCAGCGAAGGCGGACTCGACGCCGTCGCGCGCAGGCTCGGCGTCACCGACCGCCACCTGCGGCGCGTGTTCGAGGCCGAATACGGCGTCACGCCGGTGGACTATGCGCAGACGGCGCGGCTGCTGCTGGCCAAGCGCCTGCTCACCGACACGCGGATGCCGGTGACCGAAGTGGCGCTGGCGGCCGGCTTCGGCAGCGTGCGCCGCTTCAACACGCTGTTTGCCGCCCGCTACCGGCTGCAGCCGACGGCCCTGCGCCACAGCGCGCCGCGCGCCGAGCACGTCGATGCGCACCGCTTCGTGCTCGCGACCCGGGCGCCGTTCGATTACGCGCGGGCTCTGGCGTTCTTCGCCGCCCGCGCCCTCGACGGCGTCGAGCAGGTCGAAGGCCGCAGGCTGCGCCGGTCGCTTGCCGTGCAAGGCGCCGACGGCCAGCCGGTGGCGGGCTGGATCGAAGTGCGTCCTTCGCCGCGCGGCGCCGGCATCGAGGTGCGCATCGACGCGCGGCTGGCGCCGGCGCTGCCGCGCGTGCTGGCCGCCTGCAAGCACGCCTTCGATCTCGACTGTCAGCCCGATGCGGTCGCCGCCAGCCTGGGCGAACTGGCCGCGCCGCGACCGGGGCTGCGGCTGCCGGGCGCGTTCGACGGCTTCGAGACGGCCGTGCGCACGATCCTCGGCCAGCAGGTCACCGTGAAGGCGGCGCGCACGCTCGCCGGCCGGCTGGTCGACGCCTTCGGCGCGCCGCTGGCCACACCCTTCTCCGCCGTGACGCGGCTGTTTCCGGATGCGGCGCGGATCGCCGCCTGCGCGCCGGCCGACATCGCGCGGCTCGGCATCATCGCCGCGCGGGCGAGAGCGATCATCGCGCTCGCCGCCGCCGTGCGCGAAGGCCGCCTCGTGCTGGCGCCGAACGTCGACGTCGAACGCGCGATCGCGGCCCTGCAGGAACTGCCCGGCATCGGCGCCTGGACGGCGCAGGCGATCGCCATGCGCGCGCTGCACTGGCCCGATGCCTTCCCGGCCGGCGACATCGGCATCGCGCAGGCGCTGCGCGAGCGCCGGCCTGCGCACCTGATGCGTATCGCCGAGCCCTGGCGGCCGTGGCGCGCGTATGCGGTGATGCACCTGTGGTCTTCGCTGGAGGCGAAATCATGACGACGCAATACACGGAAACGGCGAGCCCGCTGGGCACGCTGCTGCTGACCGCCGAGGACGGCCGACTCACCGGCGTGCACTTCCCCGGGCAGAAGCACGACCGCCCGGTGCGACCGGACTGGCAGCGCGCCGACGACGCGCCGGCGCTGGCTCGGGCGCGCGCCCAACTGGTCGAGTACTTCGCCGGCCGGCGTAGGAGCTTCGAGCTGCCGCTGGCGCCGGCCGGCACGCCGTTTCAGCAGGCCGTCTGGCGGGCGCTGCTGGCGGTGCCGTTCGGAGCCACCTCGACCTACGGCGCCATCGCGCAAGCGGTGGGCAGGCCGAGTGCGGTGCGCGCGGTGGGCAGCGCGGTGGGCGCCAATCCGATCGGCATCGTCGTGCCCTGCCACCGGATCGTGGGCCGCGACGGATCGCTGACCGGCTATGCCGCCGGGATCGAGCGCAAGGTGAGGCTGCTGGCGCTGGAGCGCCGGGCGTCGCAACTGGAACTCACCGCGTGAGCGCGGCGGATTGTCTTTCGGCCGCGCTCGCAAGCGTGGTCGCCTTCGCGGCGGCAAGAGCAGGCGGTTGCGCCGGCCTGATGCCGCGCCGCCCGGATCGCGCATCCTTCGCGCGCCGGCGGGACGGCAGTTCACCGAACGCGCCGCGTGCCGACTGCGCATCCGATGGCACGCCGCAAAGCCGCCCGCTGCGCGCAACGTCACGCAACAGCCGATGAACAGACTGCGTTTCATCGCCCTGCCGACCGCCGAAGTGCGCCGCCTTCAGGCTGGCGGCCTCGATGCCAACGGCCAGCTTCCGGAGCGGCGCATCAGCGACGGTGACGGTGTCCCCTGCCGGCACTGCCTGACCGATGTTGCCGCCGGCGAGCCTTACCTCGTCCTGTCCTTCCGGCCCTTTCCGTCGCCTCAGCCCTACGCCGAGTGCGGCCCGGTATTCCTCCACGCCGAACCGTGCGAGCGGTACGCGGACGAACACTCGCCGCCAGCGCTGTTCTCGCGCCGGCGGCATCTGCTGGTCCGCGGCTACGACGGCAATGACCGCATCGTCTACGGCACCGGCAGGCAGATCGCGGCGGCGAACCTTTCCATCGCGGCCGCCGAACTGCTGCGGCGGGCCGAGGTTGCCTACGTGCATGTGCGCTCGGCCGCCAACAACTGCTACCAGTGCCGGATCGAGCGCGGATGAAGCGCCGCGATCTCGCCGACCTGCTGCTGCTGGCGGCGATCTGGGGCGCGAGCTTCCTGTTCATGCGCATCGCCGCGCCGTCCTTCGGGCCGGTGGCCCTGGTGGCGGCGAGGATGGCGATCGGAGGGCTCTTCCTGCTGCCGCTGCTGGCGCTGCGCGGCGGCCTCGGGTCGCTGTGGATCCATGCCCGGCCGATCGCGCTGATCGGCGTGGTGAACTCGGCGGTGCCGTTCGTGCTCATCACGTACGCGATGCTGACGCTGACCGCGGCCTTCGCCTCGGTGCTCAACGCCACGGTGCCGATGTGGACGGCGCTGATCGCCGCCGTCGTGCTGCGCGAGCCGGTCCGCACGGCGCAGTGGCTCGGGCTGGCGGTGGGCGCAGCGGGAGTCGTGGTGCTGGTCGGCGACCGGATCGAGTTCGATCCTTCCGGGGCGCTGTGGCGCGACACGCTCGCCATTTTCGCCGCGCTGGCGGGCATGCTCTTCTACGCGATCTCGGCCCACCTGGCGCGGCGCATCCTCGCCGACGTGCCGCCGCTGGCCACCGCCACCGGCAGCCAACTGACCGCGGCGCTGCTGCTGGCGCCGGCCGCGCTCGCCACCTGGCCGGCGCAGCCGCCGACGCTGGCGGAATGGGGCGCGGCGATCGTGCTCGGCGTGCTGTGCACCGCCGTCGGCTACCTGCTGTACTTCCGGCTGATCGGCAACGTTGGCGCCATGCGTGCCTCGAACGTCACCTACCTGATCCCGCTGTTCGCCACGCTGTGGGGCACGGTGTTCCTGGCCGAGCCGCTGACGCTGCGGCTGGCGATCGGCGGCGCGATCGTGCTGGCGGGCACGGCGCTGGCGCTCGGCGCCTTGCCGCGGCTGTCGCGACGTCGCTGAACGCGCCGACCGGCGCGACGCCCTGCGCCGGCAGCGCCGAAGGAGCCGGGCCCGTCCTCGCCAGCCGAAGGCGCCGTCTGCCGCCGGCTACTGGTTCTTGCGCTGCTGCCAGAGCACGTCGCTGCCGCCGGCGAAGCGGTTGAGCACCCGCGCCAGCACGAACAGCAGGTCGGACAGCCGATTGACGTACTGCCGCGGCGCGGCGTTGATCGTCTCCGCGTTGCCGAGCGTCACGATCGCCCGCTCGGCGCGGCGGCAGGTGGCGCGGCACACGTGGGCGAGCGCGGCGGCGCGGCTGCCGCCGGGCAGGATGAACTCGGCCAGCCGCGGCAGGCCGGCGTTGTAGTGCGCAAGGCGCGCGTCCAGGCGCGCCACCTGTGCCTCCTTCAGCATCGTGTAGCCGGGGATGCACAGCTCGCCGCCGAGGTCGAAGAGGTCGTGCTGGATGTCGATGAGATCGGCGCGGACCTCGTCCGGGAGTGGCTCGGCCAGCAGCACGCCGATGGCGGAGTTCAGCTCGTCGACGTCGCCCATCGCCGCCACGCGCAGGCTGTCCTTCGACGTGCGGCTGCCGTCGCCCAGCCCGGTGGTGCCGTCGTCGCCGGTGCGGGTGGCGATCTGCGAGAGGCGGTGGCCCATTGGCGTTGCTCCTGTCGGTGGGGCCGCGCCGCGCAGCCCGCAGCAGCCATGTTAGCGATGGCCGCGCCAGGAGATCGCCCGGCAAGCGGCGAGTAAGCTCATCGCCGGCGCTGCGCACAGGCCGCGCCTGCGCTTGCCGGCATGTCCCGTCGTCCGCCCGGAGATCGCCATGAACGCCCCGACCGCCCTGCGTCAGATCGCCCGCCCCCTGCCAGAAGCCTTCGCCGCGGCGCTGCGCGCGCGTTTCGGCGAGCAGTTCTCCACCGCCGGCGCCGTGCGCGAGCACCATGGTCGCGACGAGTCGGCCTACCCGCCGATGCCGCCGCAGGCGGTGGTCTTCGCGCAGTCGACCGCAGATGTCGCCGCCCTGGTGCAGCTCTGCGCCGAGCACCGCGTGCCGGTGATTCCTTACGGGGTCGGAACCTCGCTCGAAGGCCACCTGCTGGCCGTCGAAGGCGGCGTCAGCGTCGATCTCTCACCGATGAACAGGGTGCTGGCGGTCAACGCCGAGGACCTCACCGTCACCGTGCAGGCCGGCGTCACCCGCAAGCAGCTGAACGACGAGATCAAGCACACGGGGCTGTTCTTCCCCATCGACCCCGGGGCGGACGCCACCATCGGCGGCATGGCCGCCACCCGCGCCTCGGGGACGAACGCGGTGCGCTACGGCACCATGCGCGAGAACGTGCTCGGGCTGACGGTGGTCACCTCCGAAGGCAAGGTGATCCGCACCTCGCGGCGGGCCAAGAAGTCGAGCGCCGGCTACGACCTGACGCGCATCTTCGTCGGAGCCGAAGGCACGCTCGGCATCATCACCGAGGTGACGCTGCGCGTGTACCCGCAACCGGAGGCCATCGCCGCCGCGATCTGCTCGTTCCCGAGCGTGCAGGCGGCGGTGGCGACCACGATCGCGACCATTCAGATGGGGGTGCCGATCGCCCGCTGCGAGCTGCTCGACGCGCTGACGGTCAAGGCGGTCAACCTGCGCGACAGGCTCGGGCTGCCGGAGTCGCCGCTGCTGCTGTTCGAGTTCCACGGCACCGCCTCGTCGGTCGAGGAGCAGACCGCCACCGTGCAGGAGATCGCGCACGATCACGGCGGCCGCGACTTCCAGTGGGCGACCACTCCGGAGGACCGCACGCGCCTGTGGGCGGCGCGGCACAACGCCTACTTTGCCTGCCTGCAACTGAAACCCGGCTGCCGCTCCAGCACCACCGACGTGTGCGTGCCGATCTCGCGCCTGGCCGAGTGCATCGACGAGACGATCCGCGACACCGAAGCCAGCGTGCTGCCGGCGCCGATCCTCGGCCATGTCGGCGACGGCAACTTCCACTGCGCGATCCTCGTCGACCCGGCGAGCGAAGCCGAGATGGAAGAAGCCGAGCGGCTGAACCGCCGGATCGTCGAGCGGGCGCTCGCCATGGACGGCACCTGCACCGGCGAGCACGGCGTCGGCCTGCACAAGATGGACTTCCTCATCGACGAGCACGGCGCCGACGCGGTCGAACTGATGGCGCGGATCAAGCGCGCCTTCGATCCGCTGAACATCCTCAATCCGGGCAAGGTCGTGCGGCCGTAGGCGGCGCCGGTTCTCCTCCGGCGCCGGCCATCGCCCCGCCGTTGGCGCGATCCCCACTGTCTCGGCGGACGCCGGGTCAAGCGCAACGCGACATTGCCTGCGGCCGGCTTCGGCCCTGTTCCGCAGGGCAGCCGGGGCAGGCCGAGCTGCGACCTGCCCGGCCCGATCGCGGCAGCAGCCCCGAGGCCGACCGCCGGACGGCTACTTGGCCTGCAGCGTCGACAGGTGCTCGATCAGCGCCATGATCCGGGCGCGGACGAAGGCGCGCTCGTCGTACGGCACGTCGATGTAGTACTCGGCCGCTTCGACGCGATAGCGGTCGCCCCAGATCGGCATGTCCCTGGTCCCATGCCCCTTGACCATCTGGGTGCCGTCGATGGTCTCGTACACCCGGGTGAACGGAAACACGCCGCCGTTGTTCTTCTGCAGCACCGTCAGGTCCGGCAGCCTCTTTTCGATGATGGCGCCATACGAGCCGTCGCCCTTGCCGCTGATGCCATGGCAGACGGCACAGCTGTTGCGGTATTCGCGCTGGCCGAGTTTGGAGGGTTGGGCGATCGCCGTCGATGCGGCGAGCGCCGCCAGCCCGGCAATGGTGATGACCTTGGCGAAACTTGTCGCTTTCATGTCGACCTCCCTGAAGAGGCCGTTACGGCGACGATCGCCCGACCGCCGTAGCGGCAAGTTCATTGTTCGCCGCCAAAGTCCCGCTGCATTGACGATCGTCAGCGGCCATGCGGACCATTCACGGGATCCGGCCGTGCCGGCGGCCGCTGGCCCCGCCACGCGAGCCTTCGGGCGTGGAGCCCTTCAGCGCTTTCCGCCCAGCCCGAGGTAGCTCTCGATCACCCGCGCATCCGAGGCCAGTTCGCGCGCCGGCCCTTCGAGCGAGACCTCGCCGGTTTCCAGCACGTAGGCGTAGTCGGCCACCTGCAGCGCCGCGCGGGCGTTCTGTTCCACCAGCAGGATCGAGGCGCCGCGGCGCTTCAGCTCCTCGATGATGTGGAAGATCTCGCGCACGATCAGCGGCGCCAGCCCCAGCGACGGCTCGTCGAGCATCAGCAGTCGCGGCCGCGCCATCAGCGCCCGGCCGATGGCCAGCATCTGCCGCTCGCCGCCCGACAGCGTGCCGGCGAGCTGCCGGCGCCGCTCCTGCAGCCGCGGAAACAGCGCGTAGACCTCGGTCATCGTCCGGTCGTGGTCGCGCTGGCCGTGGCGGTAGCGCTGGAAGGCGCCGAGCAGCAGGTTGTCCTCGACGCTCATCTCGCCGAACAGTTCGCGCTTCTCCGGCACCAGCGTCATGCCGCGCGCCACCAGCCGCTCGATCGGGTGGCCGCCGCAGTCGACGCCGTCGAAGCGGATCTCGCCGCGGGCGCCGCCGTTGGCGGGCAGCGCGCCCATGATCGCCGCCAGCATCGTCGTCTTGCCGGCGCCGTTGGGGCCGATCACGGTGACGATCTGGCCCCGGCCCACCTGCAGGTTGGCGTTCGACAGCGCCGCCACCTTGCCGTAGGTGACCGACAGGTCGCGCACGCGCAGGATCGGCTCGCCGCCGCCCGCCGCCGGCGCGCGATCGGTCGCCGCCGCGCTCACCGCAACCCCCGGCTGCGAAGGCCCGTCATTCGACGCCCCCGAGATAGGCCTCCAGCACCTTCGGGTCGCGCTGCACCTGCTCCGGCAGACCCTCGGCGATCTTCTGGCCGAAGTCCATCACGGTGACGCGGTCGACCAACCCCATCACGAAGTCCATGTCGTGCTCGACCAGCAGGATCGACATGCCCTCGGCCTTCAGTTTCCGCAGCAGTTCGGCGAGCGAACGCTTCTCCAGATAGCGCAGGCCGGCGGCCGGCTCGTCGAGCAGCAGCAGGCAGGGATCCGAGCAGAGCGCCCGCGCGATCTCCAGGATGCGCTGCTTGCCCAGCGGCAGCGAGCCGGCGGCGTCGAACATGTGGTCGGCCAGCCCGACGCGCTCGATCTGCCGCGCCGCCTCGGCCAGCACGCGCGCCTCCTCGCGGCGG
>CAYLZU010000024.1:0-7424 GCA_964388005.1 uncultured Burkholderiaceae bacterium | reverse complement strand
GATGGCGACGTTGTCGATGACCGTCATCGCCGGCAGCAGCTTGACGTGCTGGAACGTCCGGCTCATGCCCAGCCGCGCGATCTCGCGCGAGGTCCTGCCCGCGATCTCGCGGCCGCGGAAGCGGACCTCGCCGGCGGTCGGCGCGAGCACGCCGGAGACGAGGTTGAACATCGTGCTCTTGCCGGCGCCGTTGGGGCCGATCAGGGCGACGATCTCGCCGGCGCGCACTTCGAGGCTCAGTTCATTGACGGCGACCAGGCCGCCAAAGCGCATGGTCGCGCCCTTGACCTCGAGCACCGTCTCGCCGGCCGAAGGCAGCGGGCGCCGCTTCAACGCCGGCACGCCGGGGTCGATGCGTCGCGGCCTGCTTCGTACCGGCACCCAGCGCGCCAGCACCGGCCACAGGCCGTCGCGCGCCCGCTGCAGCACGATGACCATCACGATGCCGAAGACGATGACCTCGAAATTGCCGGCCTGGCCGATGACGCGCACCAGGATGTCCTGCAGCCATTGCTTGGACATCGCGATCACCGCCGCGCCGAGCAGCGCGCCCCAGACGTAGCCGGCGCCGCCGACCACCGCCATGAACAGGTACTCGATGCCCTGGTGCAGCGAGAACGGCGTCGGGCTGAGGAAGCGCTGCATGTGCGCGTACAGCCAGCCGGAGGCGCAGGCGAGCAGCGCCGCGACGAGGAAGATCACCAGCCGCGAGACCGCCGTGTTCACGCCCATCGACTCGGCCATCACCATGCCGCCCTTCAGCGCCCGGATGGCGCGGCCCTCGCGCGAGTCGAGCAGGTTCTGGATGGTGACGATGCCGGCGAGCAGGAACAGGTAGATGAGGAAGTAGACCTTCCGCGCCGTGTCGAACTCGTATCCGAGGATCTCGATCGGCGGAATGCCGCGCAGCCCGGTGAAGCCGCCGAGAAACTCCATGTTGCCGAACAGGAAGTAGATGCTGATGCCCCAGGCGATCGTCGACAGCGGCAGGTAGTGGCCCGACAGGCGCAGCGTCAGCATGCCGAGCAAGGTCGCGAAGGCGAGCGTCAGCAACAGGCCGGCGGCGAGCGACAGCCAAGTGGAAGCGCCGATCCAGGCCAGCCACGCCGGCAGGCCCTGGGTCGTCGTCAGCACCGCCGTGGCGTATGCGCCGAGGCCGACGAAGGCGGCCTGTCCGAAGGAGGTCAGGCCGCCGACGCCGGTGAGCAGCACCAGGCCGAGCGCCACCAGCGCGTACAGGCCGATGTAGTTCGCCAGAGTGACCTGGAACTCGGAGCCGGCGAGCGGGATCAGCGCGAGCAGGACCAGGAAGCCCAGTTGCAGCAGCCGCGGCTTCATCGACGGCGGCCACCGGTCGAGCGCATCGCCGTCACTCTTCCTCCTCGACGTGGTGGGTGGTGAGCGACCGCCACAGCAGCACCGGGATGATCAGGGTGAAGACGATCACTTCCTTGTAGGCGCTGGCCCAGAACGACGAGTACGACTCCAGCAGGCCCACCAGCAGCGCCCCGAGGGCGGCCACCGGATAGCTGACCAGGCCCCCGATGATGGCGCCGACGAATCCCTTCAGCCCGATGAGAAAGCCGGTCTCGTAGTACACGGTGGTGATCGGCGCGATCAGCACGCCGGAGAGGGCGCCGATCAGCGCGCACAGCAGGAAGGTCAGCCGGCCGGCCAGCGCGGTGGGGATGCCCATCAGCCGCGCGCCCTGCCGATTCACCGCAGTGGCGCGCAGCGCCTTGCCGTACAGCGTGCGCTCGAAGAGCAGATAGAGCACAACGATCAGCGCCGCCGAGCAGCAGATCACCCACAGCGTCTGGCTGGCCACGGTCATGCCGGCGAAATCGAAGCGCGCTTCGGTGAACGGCGGCGTGCGCGATCCTTCGGCGCCGAACACCAGCAGGCCCAGCCCCACCATCACCAGGTGCACGGCCACCGAGACGATCAGCAGCACCAGCACCGACGCCTCGGCGAGCGGCTGATAGGCGAGGCGATAGATCATCGGCCCCAGCGGCACCACCACCGCCAGCGAGAGCAGGATCTGCAACGGCATCGGCGCCGTCGCCATCGGCACCGCCGCCAGCAGCGCCCACAGCGCCAGCGGCAGACCGAGGTTCCAGCCGGCGATCGGAAGCAGTCGCTTCCAGGCGCGGGCGCGCACCGCTCCGAAGCCGTCGATCAGCGCCACCAGCACGCCGGCAGCTGCGAGCAGCCATAGCGTGCCCGGCAGCGCTCCCGCCTGTAGCGCCACCAGGGTCAGGGCCCCGTAGGCGACGAACTCGCCCTGCGGAATGAAGATGACCCGCGTGACCGCGAAGGCCAGCACCAGGGCCAGCGCCAGCAGCGCGTAGATGGCGCCGTTGGTGATGCCGTCCTGGCCGAGGATCAGCGCGATCTGGAAATCCATTGGAGAACGATGATGGATGACGGCCGCGGTGCGGCCTATGACGGCGCTACGCGCCTATGAACGCCGGCGCGGGAGGGCGCGGTTCGCAGGCGCCGCAGGCACCGTCATCGGCGCGCAGCGCCGTCATCCTTCATGCCTCACTGCATTTTCCAGTCGCCGTTGACGATCTGCACCATCACCGCGGCGCGCTGGTCCAGCCCCAGGTGATCGTTCGGGCTCATGTTGAAGATGCCGTGCGCGCCGGCGGCATTCTTCACCCCTTCGAGCGCATCGCGCAGCGCGGCGCGGAACTCCTTGGTGCCCGGCTGCGCCTTTTTCAATGCCACCGGCACCGCCGCCTCCAGCAGCACCACCGCGTCCCAGGCGTGGCCGCCGAAGGTGGAAACGCTGTCCTTGCCGTGCACCTTTTCGTAGGCGTCGACGTAGGCCAGCGCCGACTTCTTCACCGGATGGTCGGCCGGCAACTGGCGCGCCACCAGCATCGGCCCCGCCGGCAGCCGTGTGCCTTCGCAGTCCTTGCCGCACACGCGCAGGAAGTCGCGGTTGGCCACACCGTGCGACTGGTAGATCTGGCCCTTGTAGCCGCGCTCCTTCAGCGTCTTCTGCGGCAGCGCCGCCGGAGTGCCGGAACCGGCGATCAGCACCGCGTCCGGGTTGGCCGACATCATCTTCAGCACCTGGCCGGTGACCGAGGTGTCGGTGGGCTGCCAGCGCTCGTTGGCGACGATCTTCAGGCCGCGCGCCTCGGCGATCTTCGAGAACTCGTTCCACCAGCCCTCGCCGTAGGCGTTCGCGAAGCCGATGAAGCCGACCGACTTGATGCCTCGGTTCAGCATGTCGCCGACGATCACCACCGCCATCTGCTGGTCGTTCTGCGGCGTCTTGAACACCCAGCGCCGCTTGGCGTCGACCGGCTCGACGATCCGGCTCGAGGCCGACATCGAGATCATCGGCGTCTCGGCCTCGGCGGCGACGTCGATCATCGCCAGCGAGTTCGGCGTCACGGTGGAGCCGATGACGACGTCGACCTTGTCCTCGCCGATCAGCTTGCGCGTGTTCTTCACCGCGCTGGTGGTGTCGGAGGCGTCGTCGAGAATGACGTACTGCACCTTGCGGCCGCCGATCGTCTGCGGCACCAGGGCGAAGGTGTTGCGCTCGGGGATGCCGAGGGAGGCCGCCGGGCCGGTGGCCGACACGGTGACGCCGACCTTGAGGTCCTGCGCCGCGGCCTGCGCCGCCGC
This sequence comes from uncultured Burkholderiaceae bacterium, assembly GCA_964388005.1. Lineage (GTDB taxonomy): Bacteria > Pseudomonadota > Gammaproteobacteria > Burkholderiales > Burkholderiaceae_F > JADJWR01. The sequence goes on along the minus strand of CAYLZU010000024.1, from coordinate 3,776 downwards.
CAGGGCGAATGCCGGCGCCAGCAGCGCCGTCAGGAGTTTCTGATGCATGTTCATGGGTCTCCTCGTCTTGGTTGAACAGCCGGAAATGGGGCAACCGTCCATTCAGGGCGCCGACTTCACCCCGCGGCCAGGCACTGCAAAGCGGACTTCAAACCAGGTGGCGTGTCGCTGTCCTTGCTCCATGAGAAAAAAATCAGACCCGCTCGACAAGCAGGGCAATCCCCTGCCCGACGCCGATGCACATCGTCGCCAACCCGTAGCGGCCGCCGCTGGCATGCAGTTGCCGCACCAGGGTGAGCGCCAGCCGGGCGCCGGAGGCGCCGAGCGGGTGGCCGATGGCGATGGCGCCGCCGTTGGGGTTCACGTGCGCGGCATCGTCGGGCAGGCCCAGCCTGCGCGTCACCGCCAGCGCCTGGGCGGCGAAGGCTTCGTTCAGTTCGATGACATCGATCGCGCCGATCGTCAGGCCGTGCCGCGCCAGCAGCTTCTCCGTCGCCGGAGCCGGGCCGACGCCCATGATCCGCGGCGGCACGCCGGCCACCGCCATGCCGAGCACGCGCGCCTTCGGCGTCAGGCCGGACTTCCCTGCCGCTGCTTCGCTCGCCAGCAGCAGGGCCGCGGCGCCGTCGTTCACGCCCGAGGCGTTGCCGGGGGTCACGGTGCCGTCCGGCCTGACCACGCCCTTGAGCTTGCCGAGCGCCTCGAGCGTCGTTTCGCGGGGGTGCTCATCCTCGGCGACCACGGTGTCGCCCTTCCTGCCGGGGATCGTCACCGGCGCGATCTCGCCGGCAAAGAAGCCGCGCGCCTTCGCCGCCGCGTAGCGTGACTGCGAGCGAGCCGCGAAGGCGTCCTGGTCGGCGCGGGCGATGCCGAACTCGGCGGCGACGTTCTCCGCCGTCTCCGGCATCGAGTCGATGCCGTACTTGCTCTTGATCGCCGGGTTGACGAAGCGCCAGCCGATCGTGGTGTCGTACACCGCATTGCTGCGCGAAAACGCGGCTTCCGCCTTCGGCATCACGAACGGCGCCCGGCTCATGCTCTCCACGCCGCCGGCGATGACGAGCCGCGCCTCGCCGCAGGCGATCGCGCGCGCGGCGGTCCCCACCGCGTCGAGGCTGGAGCCGCACAGGCGGTTGATCGTCGCCCCCGGTACATCGGTGGGCAGCCCGGCCAGGAGCAGCCCCATGCGGGCGACGTTGCGGTTGTCCTCGCCGGCCTGGTTGGCGCAGCCGTACAGCACGTCGTCCAGCAGCGACCAGTCGACGCCCGCATTGCGCGCCATCAGCTCGCGGATGGGCAGCGAGGCCAGATCGTCGGTGCGCACCGCCGAGAGCAGCCCGCCGTAGCGGCCGATCGGAGTGCGGATGCCGTCGCAGATGAAGGCGTGGTTCATGCTCTCTCCTAGGCCGCCTGCCGCAGCGGCCGCGCCGCCGGCACGCGGGGGATCCGCCGGCCGCGGCCCGGCAGCGGCTGCACCGCGCCGACGCCATTCAGGAACAGGTCGGCCACCACCGGCGCCATGTCGGCGTAGCGCACCGGCCCGTCGTCCTTCAGCCAGGTGAAGGTCCAGTTGATCATGCCGAACAGGGTCATCGTCACCGGCTTCAGCAGGGCGTTGCCGTCGAGCTGCGGCGCGGCAGCGGCGATCGCATCCGCGTAGGCCTGCACCACCCGGCGCTGCTTGGCGTTGATCTGGCCGCGGTGCGCGGGCTTCAGGTACTTGACGTCCTGCACCAGGACGCGGTGATACACGGCGGCGTCCTCGTAGGCGGCCATGAAACGCTCGATCAGCCGGCGCAGCCGCGCCGCCGGCGGCTGCGGCGGCGCATCGGTGGCGGCGACGATCGCCAGCAGGCTGTCGAGGTAGCGGTCGGCGATGTCGAACAGCAGCTGTTCCTTGTCGCGGTAGTAGTGGTACAGCAGCGCCTTGGACACGCCGCAGGAACGCGCCAGTTCGGCGATCGGCGTCACCGGATAGCCGTGACGCGCGAACAGCCGTGCCGCCTGGGCGCGGATGGCGTCGCGCTGCTGCTCGAAGTTCGCGGATCGCGGCCGGCTCATGGGACTTGCAGCCCGGATGTACGCGCCGCTGCTCGCCGCACGTGCATCCAGGCTGGAAAACCAACTGGCGCGCCGCCCTTCGGGCGGCCGGGCGGGCGACGCGATTTCAACTGGCACGCGAAGCCCGCGCCCCGCTCGTGTCGTTCCCGCCCCCGATCGGAACCGAGGGCCGGCTCCCGCGGGAACCCAGCCACTCTTCCGACTGGACACTCGCTGGATCCCCGCCTTCGCGGGGATGACACCCTCACTGAACGGGCGGCGCTGCCCATCAGCGATCGTCGAAGGAGATCACCACCCGCGGCGTCAGCGGGTAGGACTGGCAGGTGAGCACGAAGCCGGCGGCGACCTCGTGCGGCTCCAGGGCGTAGTTCTTGGCCATCTTCACCTCGCCTTCGAGCAGCTTGGCGCGGCAGGTGCTGCACATGCCGCCCTGGCAGGAAAACGGCAGGTCGATGCCGGCGGCGCGGCCGGCTTCGAGGATCGAGTGCTGGCCGCGGTGGAAGTCGATCTCGCGCCGCACGCCGTCGACGACCAGGGTCACTTTCGCTTCGGCGGCGTCGGCGTCGTCGACCGGAGCATATGCCGCCGCGCCGGGAACGCCGAAGCGCTCGACGTGGACGTGGCTGCGCGGCACCCCGGCGGCGATCAGCGCCGCCTCGACCTCGTCGATCATCGACGCCGGGCCGCAGACGAAGGCCTCGTCGATGCCCGCCGCCGGGATCAGGGTGTCGAGGAAGGCGCGCGTCTTGGCGGCGTCGATGCGGCCGTTGAAGAGGTCGACCTCCTGCGCCTCGCGCGAGAAGACGTTGTAGATGACGAAGCGCGACAGGTAGCGGTCCTTCAGCTCCCACAGCGCCTCGTGGAACATCGTGCTCGCCAGCCGCCGGTTGCCGTACACCAGCGTGAAGCGCGAGCGCGGCTCGCGCGCCAGCGTCGTGCGCGCCAGCGACAGGATCGGCGTGATGCCGCTGCCGGCGGCGAAGGCGACGTAATGCTTGCCGTGCGCCGCATCCAGCGGCGTGAAGAATCGGCCCTCGGGCGTCATCACGTCGATCGCATCGCCGGTCTTCAACGTTTCGTTGGCCCAGACGGAGAAGCGGCCGCCGGGCACCTTCTTGATCGCCACCCGCAGTTCGCCGTCGTCCACCCCGGAGCAGATCGAGTACGAGCGACGCACCTCCTCGCCGTCGAGCACGGCGCGCACGTTCAGATGCTGGCCCTGCACGAAGCGGTACTCGTCGGCGAGATCGGCCGGCACGTCGAAGGCGAGGCTGACGCACTCCGGCGTCTCGCGGCGGACGTCGCGGATGCGCAGTCGATGGAAACGTGGCGTCATATCGGCTTGAAGTACTCGAACGGCTCGCGGCAGTCGCGGCAGCGATACAGCGCCTTGCAGGCGGTGGCGCCGAACGCCGACAGGCGCTCGCTATTGGCGCTGCCGCACAGCGGGCAGCCCACGCGCGGCGCGAAGCCGATCGGCTGCTCGCCTGCTCCGCGCGCGCCGGGAGGGGCGATGCCGTAGCAGCGCAGCTTCTCCTGCGCCTCGGGGGCGATCCAGTCGGTGGTCCAGGCCGGTGCCAGCCGCGTCTCGACCCGCACTTCGCCGGCGCCGGCCTCGTGCAGCGCCGCGGTGATCGAGCGCTCGATCACCTCGGTGGCGGGGCAGCCGGAGTAGGTCGGCGTGACGACGACATCGATCGCATCGCCGTCGGCCC
>CAYLZU010000023.1:0-20333 GCA_964388005.1 uncultured Burkholderiaceae bacterium | reverse complement strand
CTCGATCGGCGTGCGCGCGCCCTGCGTGACCGCCATCCAGATGATCGGGAAGGCATCGGCCTCGACCTTGGCGATCACCGGCTCGTCGACGTTGTCCGGCAGGCGGGCGCGCACCCGCGCCACCTTGTCGCGCACGTCGGCGGCGGCCGAGTCGGGGTCGCGGGTGATGCGGAAGCGGACGTTGATGTTGCTGCGCTCGGAGCGCGACGACGAGGTCATCAGCTCCACGCCCTCGATGCCGGCGAGCGAATCCTCCAGCACCTTGGTGATCTGGCTCTCGACCACCTCGGCCGAGGCGCCGGGGTAGCCGGTGGAGACGCTGACCACCGGCTCGTCAATCTTCGGGTACTCGCGCACCGCCAGGCGGCTGTACGAGATGAGGCCGATGACCAGCACCAGCAGCGACAGCACGCTGGCCAGCACCGGGCGGCGGATGCAGATCTCGAACAGCGACATCGGCGACCTCGGCTTCAGCCTTTCGGCGGCGGCGCCGCCTTGCCGTCATCCGTGGCGCCGCCGGCCTTCTCCGGCGACGGCGCCGGCGCGTCCGTCTTCTCGGCGGCCGCGGCGGTGGCGCCGACGACTCTCACCGGCTGGCCGTCGCGCTGGACACGGATGCCGGCGGTGACCACCTTGTCGCCGGCGGCCACGCCTTCGAGCAGTTCGACCTGCGCATCGCGGCGGACGCCGAGCTTCACCAGTACCCGCCTGGCCTTGCCGTCGGCGACGGTGTAGACGAAGAAGTCGTCGCCGAGGGGCACCACCGCCTCCTCGGGCACCATCAGCGCGTTCGGCCGGTCGCCGAGCAGCACGCGCACGCGGGCGAACATGCCGGGGCGAAGCCTGCCGTCGGTATTGCCGAGCCTGGCCCGAACCTCGAGCGAGCGGCCGCTGGCGTCGATGCGCGGATTGATGGCATCGACGGTGCCCGAATAGCGCGTGCCCGGGAGCGCATCGGCGCTCACCTCCACGGGCAGGCCCACCTTCAGTTGCGTGAAGTAGCGCTCGGGCAGGCGGAAATCGACCTTGAGGGTCTGAATGTCTTCGATGTTGACCAGCTCGGCGCCGTCCTTGACGTAGTCACCCATGCTGACGGTGCGGATGCCGGCCACGCCATCGAAGGGCGCAATGATGCGCATCTTGGCCAGCCGCGCCTCGGCGAGCCTGAGCGTCGCCTCGGCCCCCAGCACGCTGGACGCGGCCTGGTCCTGCGCGCTGGAGCTGACGAAGTTCTTGCTCGCGAGGTCCTCGGTCCGCTTCAGGTTGCTGTTGGCGAGATCGAACTCGGCCCTCGCCTGCGCCACCTCGGCCTCGTTCAGGGTCGCATCGAGCCCGATCAGCAGCTGGCCGCGCTTGACCGGCTGGCCGTCGCGGAAGCCGATGGCGGCGATCCGCCCCGACACTTCCGGCCGCAGCACCACGCTCTCGTTCGAACGCAGAGAGCCGACGGCGGTGATCGACTCCAGAACCCGAACCGGCTTCAGTTCGACGACCTCCACCGGTACCGGGCCTCCCGGTCCCTTGGTCGGGCCCTTGGCGTCGGGCGCCTTGGCCGCGGCGCTCTTCGTCGCGTCCGGCGCTCCGGCAGTGGCACCGGCGACCGACAGCGGAGCGCGTTCATTCATGTAGTAGGCGATGCCCGCTGCCGCCAGCAGGCCGATCAGCGCCACCACGGTGACATTGTGTTTGGGCATCGAAAGCCGAAGCAAAAAGGGGCGCAGCTCGCTGCGCCCTCGGTCTGAAAATGTAGCATCGGCCGCGCGGCCGACCTGCCGAATCAGCGACTGCCGGCCGCCGCGACTCCCTTGTTGGCCAGCGCGTCCGCGCGTTCGTTGCCGGCATTGCCGGCATGGCCCCTGACCCAGCGCCAGTCGACCTCATGCGCGGCCGCAAGTTGCGCCAGCCTCCGCCACAGATCGGCGTTCTTCACCGCCTTGTTGCCGGCGGTCTTCCAGCCGCGCCGGATCCACATCGGCAGCCATTCGGTCACGCCCAGCTTCACGTACTGCGAATCGGTGTGCACGACCACCCGGCAACGCCGCTTCAGGGACGCCAGCGCCTCGATCACGGCCGTCAGTTCCATGCGGTTGTTGGTTGTGTCAGCGGCGCCGCCGAAAAGTTCCTTCTCGTACACGCCGGACCGCAGCAGCGCCCCCCAGCCGCCGGGGCCGGGATTGCCCTTGCAGGCGCCGTCGGTCCAGATCTCGACCTGCGGCAGCGCCCCTGAAGCCAGCGGCAGGGCGGCCGCGGCATCGTCGGCGGCGGCAGATGGCGCCAGCTGCACGGCGCGGGCATGTCTCATCGACGGCGGGCGCGCGGCGCGCCGTCGTTCGCCGCCCGATCGTGGCCGTCCTCGACCCGGACGCTGATCGCCTCGTCGGTGACGTACAGCGACCGGTTGGCCACCGGCACCAGTGACCGCACGCGTTCTTCGCTGCGCTTCCAGGCCGGACCGATCAGGCGCATGCCGCGGACGCGCTTGATCGCCGTCAGCATGTAGATCGAGCCGAGGACCGGCCACCAGCGGTCGCCGGCCTTCTCCAGGAATCGCCAGCGCGCCAGCCAGCGATCGCTGCGCGCCCACGGTGCGTAACAGCCGAAGCGGCCGCGATTGACTTCGAACGACAGCAGCTTCAGCCAGTCCTTCAACCGCGTCAGGGCGATGAACTGCCCGCTGCGCGGCAGGTAGGCGGACATTCCCAGCCGCGCCATGACCTGGCGCAGCCCCCACAGACTGGCGGGGTTGAACCCGGTGATGACGACGTGGCCCTCGGCAACGAGCACGCGGTCGACCTCGCGCAGCACCTGGTGCGGCTCGTGCGCGAACTCGAGGATGTGCGGCATCACCACGAGATCGATCGATGCGCTGGCGAACGGCAGCTCCTCGTAGCGGTTGATCACCGCCACCCTGGTGTGCTCGCCCTGGCCGTTGTACAGCTGCGCGTCGAGCAGCCGGTCCGACGCGCAGAAGCGCAGCGGCATGCGGTTCTCGCGCAGGGCGTCGATCTCCGGCATGCCGAGCTGCAGCGCGTGGTAGCCGAAGATGTCGGCCACGCAGGCGTTCAGGTGCTGCTGCTCCCAGGCCAGCGCGTAGCGGCCGGGCGGCGAACGGAGGAACGCCGTCAGCGCCTCGGCCGCCGGCGCGACCGGCATCACGTCGCCCCGCATGAGCCTTCCGCGCCGCCCCAGGGGCGAGTCCGTCGAGCGCGAGCGGGAACGCAGTCCCGCGAGCGGTGCGCGGCGCCTCGCAGATCGCCGAGAATACGAGTGGCCATCAACACGCTGCCGAACGAAAAATGGACTCTGACCCCATTTTCACCGTCGAGCCGATTCCGGCGTTCGACGACAACTACTTCTGGCTGATCACCGACGGGGCCAAGGCTGCCGTTGTCGACCCGGGCGATGCCGAACCGGTCATCGATCGGCTGCGCCGGCGACACCTTGAGCTCGCCGACATTCTAGTCACCCATCACCACCGCGACCATGTCGGCGGCGTCACCGACCTGGTCCGGGGCACCGGCGCCAGGGTTCTCGGTCCGCGCGGCGAAGCGATTCCGTCGCGCGACGTCGCGCTCGGCGGCGGCGACCGCGTCGAGGTGCTGGGCATCGCCTTCGATGTGATCGACGTTCCTGGACACACGCGCGGCCACATCGCCTACCACTCGCCGCAGCGCCAGTGGCTGTTCTGCGGCGATACCCTGTTCGCCGCCGGCTGCGGCCGGCTCTTCGAGGGCACGGCCGAGCAGATGACCGAGTCGCTGGCCCGGCTGGCCTCGCTTCCTGCCGCCACCCGCGTGTACTGCGCGCACGAATACACGCTGGCCAACCTTCGCTTCGCGCTGGCGGTCGAGCCCGACAGCCAAGCGCTGCGCGACCGTCAGCGCGCCTGCGCCGCGCTGCGCGAGCGCGGCGAACCGACCCTGCCGTCGACGATCGGCGAGGAGCGTGCCACCAACCCCTTCCTTCGCTGCGACGTGCCGGCCGTGCGCCAGACGGCGCAGCAGCGCGCGTCGGCTCCGCTGGCGACGACCGCCGAAGTCTTCGCCGTGCTGAGGCAGTGGAAGAACGTGTACTGAGCCGTGCGGAGATGGCCGCGAGCCAACGATTGCCCCCTATACTTGCGCCGGTTTTCCTGCCGACCGGGTCCGTGATGTCACGTTCGAAGCTGCTCGGCGTCCTTGTTGTCCTTGCTCTCGGCGCCGCCGTCCTGCGCGCGGCGGCGGCGACCGAGCCCACCGTGGATGCGGTCGCATCGCCGCTCGCCGCGTCGGCAGCCTCCGGCAGGACGGCGCCGCCGGACCCGCTGGGCACGCTGCTGGAGAAGCTGTCGTCCGCGCATCCGGCCGATTCGGCGCGACTGGAGCCGCTGCCGGCCGCCGACCCGAGCATCGACCTCTGGCAGCGCATCCGGCGCGGCTTCGCGATGCCCGACCTGCACACGCGCGCGGCGCAGTCGAGCACGCGCTGGTACGCGGCGCAGCCCGACTACATCGGCCGCATGGCGGCCCGCGCCAATCTCTACCTCTTCCACATCGTCGAGGAAATCGAGCGCCGGGGCATGCCGACCGAGCTCGCCCTGCTGCCCTTCGTCGAGAGCGCGATGCAGCCGGAAGCCGAGTCGCACGCGAAGGCGGCCGGGCTGTGGCAGTTCATCCCCTCGACCGGCAAACTGTACGAGCTCGAGCAGAACCTCTGGCGCGACGAGCGCCGCGACGTTCTCGAGTCGACCCGCGCCGCCCTCGACTACCTGCAGAAGCTGTACGACGACTTCGGCGACTGGCACCTGGCGCTGGCCGCCTACAACTGCGGCGAAGGCTGCGTCGGCCGCGCGGTCGAACGCGCCAGGGCGCGCAAGCGGGCGACCGACTATTCCAGCCTTCAGCTGCCTCGCGAGACGCAGGGCTACGTGCCCAAGCTGCAGGCGATCAAGAACATCGTCAGCGACCCCGCCGCCCACGGCGTCGCGCTGCCGGCGATCCGCAACCAACCGTACTTCGCGGTGCTGCGCAAGACGCGCGATATCGACGTCGTCACCGCCGCCCGCCTGGCGGAGATGCCGGTCGACGAGTTTCGCGCCCTGAACCCGTCGTTCAACCGGCCGTTGATCCCCGCGTTCGCCGGCACTGGCGCCGGGCGGGCGAACCTGCTGCTGCCGGCCGATCAGGCCGAGGTCTTCCTCGCCAATCTCGCCGCCTACGAGGCGACCGGGCAGCCGCTGGCCAGCTGGACCACGTACACGGTCGCGGCCGCCGACACGGTCGAGAACATCGCGGCGCGGGTCGGCGTCAGCGCCGATCACCTGCGCGAGGCCAACCGGATTCCGCGCCGGCACCGGCTCGCGGCCGGTTCGACGATCCTGATCCCGCGCGACGAGACGATGGCCGAGGATGTCGCCCCGGAGCAGTTGGCTGCGGCGCTGTCGCTGCTTCCGGAGCGGTCGAATCAGCGCCTGATCACCTATCGCGTCCGCCGCGGCGACACGCTGACAGCGATTGCGCGGCGCTACGGCACCAGCGCCGGCGAAATCGCGGCGCTGAACCGCCTGCGCAGCCGCGATCTGTTCGCCGGCCAGAGGCTCAACATCGCCGTCGCGGCGCCGGCACGGACCGCGGTGGCGCAGAAGACCGCCGCGCGTGCCCGCTGACGTCCGCGGCCGGCGCCCGCCGGCCGCCCACCGCAACCGCTGAATCCCATGGCCTTTCTGTCCGGCAAGCGCATTCTCGTCACCGGCCTGCTGTCGAACCGTTCGATCGCCTACGGCATCGCGCAGGCGTGCTGGCGCGAAGGCGCGCAGCTGGCCTTCACCTATGTCGGCGACCGCTTCCGCGACCGCATCCGCGAGTTCGCCGACGAGTTCGGCTCCGACATCGTGCTGCCCTGTGACGTCGGCGAGGAGGCGCAGATCAGCGGCGCCGTGGCCGGCCTGCGCGAACGCTGGGACTCGCTCGACGGGCTGGTGCATTCGATCGGCTTCGCGCCGCGCGAGGCGATCGCCGGCGGCTTCCTCGACGGCCTGACACGCGAAAACTTCCGCGTCGCGCACGAGATCTCGGCCTACAGCTTCCCGGCGCTCGCCAAGGCGGCGCTGCCGCTGCTCGAGGGCCGCGCGGCTTCGCTGCTGACGCTCACCTATCTCGGCGCCGAGCGGGTCGTGCCCCACTACAACACCATGGGGCTGGCGAAGGCGTCACTGGAGGCGTCGGTGCGCTATCTGGCCGCCGATCTCGGCCCGCGCGGCATCCGCGTCAACGGCATTTCCGCCGGTCCGATCAAGACCCTCGCCGCCAGCGGCATCAAGGGCTTCTCGCGCATGCTCGCTTTCAACGAGGCCAACGCGCCGCTGCGCCGGAACGTGACGATCGAGGAGGTCGGCAACACCGCCGCCTTCCTGCTCTCCGATCTCGCCTCGGGCATCACCGGCGAGATCGTGCATGTCGACTGCGGCTTCCGCTCGGTCGCCTTCGGGCTGGCCGCCGTCGGCGCCGAGCCGGGACCGGCCGGCTGAGATCCGGTCGTCAGGCGCCGCAGCGAAGCACGGCGGTTCCGCGGGCGGACACGGGCGGGCGCGCGGCGATCGCGGCAGCGGCGCGCCGCATCTGGCAGGCATTGATCGCGCATAATCGCGGCGCCCGAGCCAGCCGCGACAGCGACGAGTGACCAGACCGGAATCCATTGCGAGGACGACGCCCGCTCACCGGCGCGGCGCTGCGGTCGTCGCCGGATCTGCCGTAACTCGAGTCGCTGGACGCGCACGCCGGGAGAGATGGTGGCGGCGCGCCCAGGTGCCGCCGACTGGGCCGGGCCTGTAGATGCGCAAGCTGTTCCGGCAGGAGGCGATCGACGCGCAGCGCGAGAAGCTGCTCGGCGAAGTTTCGATCGCGCGGCCGGTGCCGGCGTGGATCTATACGCTGCTGGCGCTCGCCTTCGCGGCGATGATCGTCGGCTTCATGTTCTGGGGCGAGTACACGAGGCGCGAGCGGGTCGAGGGCTTTCTCGCGCTCGATGCGGGCGCTGCGCCGATCCTCGCGCCGGAGGCCGGCACGCTGGTCGAGCTGATGGTCCGCGAGGGCGACACGGTCGCCGCCGGCAGCCCGATCGCGCGGCTCTCGCTCGAGCGCGGCACCGCCTCCGGTGTCACCTCGGCCGACCTGATCCAGCGCGAGCTGTCGATGCGGGTCGCCAACCTCGAGGCGGAGAAGGAGAGCGTGCGGCTGCTCGCCGAGCAGCAGAAGGAGCAGCTGCGCCGCCGCATCGACGACCTGAAGAAGGAGATGGCGCAGGTCGACGCCGAGATCCGGCTGCAGAACACGCGTGTGGCCTCGGCGCGCGAGGACTTCCAGCGCACGCAGCAGCTGGTGAAGGAAGGCTTCGTGTCCGACACCGCGCTCACCGCCAAGCGCAACGAGCAGATCGACCAGCAGTCGAAACTGGAGGCCCTGCGCCGCAGCCGGACGGCGATCGAGCGCGACCTGCGCGCCGCCCAGGCCGACCTGCCCTCGATCGACCTGCGCGCCCGGCAGCAGGTCGACCAGCTGTCGCGGGAGAAAGGCCAGTTGCAGCAGAGCCTGGTGCAGGAAGAAGCGCGCCGCGAAACGGTGATCCGGGCCCCGATCGCCGGAATCGTCACCAACATCGCCGTGTCGCGCGGCGCATCGCTGGCCGCCGACGCCCCGCTCGCCACCGTGCTGCCGGCCGGCAGCGGCCTGCAGGCGCAGCTGCTGGTGCCGACGCGCGCGGTCGGCTTCGTCCAGCCGGGCAACGAGGTGGTGCTGCGCTACGACGCCTTTCCGTTCCAGCGCTTCGGTCAGTACCGGGGCGTGGTCGACAACGTCAGTCGCACCGTCTGGTCGCCGGGCGAGAAGGTCGGGACCATGACCGTGCGCGAGCCGGTCTACCGGATCGACGTGAAGCTCGAACGGCAGACGGTCTCGGCCGGAGGACAGGAAGTGCCGCTGCGGCCGGGCATGCTGGTCAATGCCGACATCCTGCTCGAGAGGCGCACCGTCTTCGAGTGGGTGTTCGAGCCGGTGCTCGAACTGCGGGCGAGGCTGCGGTGACTGGGAAGCGCATGCAGGGCAGGCAGTTCATCGGCAGCGGCGCATCAATCCCTGAGCCGCCGCCATTCCGAGCGGGGAGCGTCCTTGTTCGGTAGGCGCGTTCCGCTGATCCTGCAGTCCGAGGCGCCGGAGTGCGGCATCGCCTGCGTGGCGATGGTCGCCAGCTATCACGGCTTCCGCACCGACCTGGCGGCGATGCGCATGCGCCTGGCGCCGTCGATGAAGGGGGTGACGCTGCAGCACATCGCCGCCATCGCGCAGACGATGAAGCTGTCGCCGCGCGGCGTGCAGGCGCCGCTGGAGGCGCTCGGCAAGCTCAAGCTGCCGGCGATCCTGCACTGGGACATGAACCACTTCGTCGTCCTGACGAAGGCTGACAGACGCCATATCACGGTGCTCGATCCGGCCCGCGGCCGGAGGGTGATGCCGCTGGCCGAAGCCTCGCGCCACTACACCGGCGTGGCGATGGAGTTCACGCCGGCGGAGGGTTTCACGCGGGCCGACGAGCGCGAGCGCATCACCGCCTGGCAGCTGCTCGCGGCCGCCGGCGGCCTCGGCGGCACCATCGCCCAGGTGATGCTGCTGTCGGTGGCGCTCGAAGTCTTCGCGGTGGCGTCGCCGTTCTTCGTGCAGCTGGTGATCGACCGGGTGATCGTCGGCCGCGACCGCGACCTGCTGACCCTCCTGGGGCTGGGTTTCGCGCTGCTGGTGCTGATGCAGGTGGCCACCACCGCGGTGCGGGCCTGGCTTGGCGTGTACCTGTCGACGCACCTGAACCTGCGTCTGCTCGACGGACTGTTCGGCCAGCTGCTGCAGCTGCCGCTGGCCTGGTTCGAGAAGCGCCACATCGGCGACATCTTCTCGCGCTTCAGGAGCGTCGACGCGATCCAGCGCACGCTGACGCTGGCCTTCGTCGAGACGCTGATCGACGGCGTCATGGTGGCTCTGACGCTGGCGGTGATGTTCTGGTACAGCGCCCAGCTGACCTCGATCGTCATCGCCGCCGCGGTCGCCTACGGCGTCGTGCGCTGGGGCTTCTACGGCCCGCAGCGGCGCGCCGCCGACGAGCAGATCGCCCACGAGGCGAAGACCAACACCCACTTCATCGAGACCCTGCGCGGCATGCTGGCAATCAAGCTCAACCTGCGCGAGACGCAGCGCCGCACCGCCTACCAGAACCTGGTCGTCGAGCACACCAACGCCGGCGTCAAGGTGCAGAACCTGGCCATCATCCACCGCGCCGCCAACGGTCTGATCTTCGGCCTCGAGAACGTCGCCGTGATCTGGCTGGCGGCGCTGCTGGTGATGGACGGCCGCTTCTCGGTCGGCATGCTGTTCGGCTTCCTCGCCTTCAAGCTGCTGTTCATCACCCGCATCAGCAACCTGGTCGACAAGGCGATCGAGTTCCGCATGCTCGACCTGCACGCCGAGCGCATCGCCGACATCGCCCTGGCACAGCCCGAGCGGCAGCCGGTGGCCGCGGTCGCGCCGCCGGGCACGGCGCCGCTCGCGATCGAGGGCAAGGGGCTCGGCTTCGCCTATGGCATCGAGGGCTTCACCTTCCGCAACGTCGACGTGCTGGTGCAGCCGGGCGAGACGGTGGCCATCGTCGGCCCGTCGGGCGCCGGCAAGACGACGCTGGTGAAGGTGCTGGTCGGCCTGCTCGACCGCACCGAGGGAACCCTCAACTACTCCGGGCGCGATGTCCGCGATTGGGACCGCGCCGCCTATCGCAGCCGCATCGGCGTGGTGCTGCAGGACGACCAGCTCTTCGTCGGCACGCTCGAGGACAACATCAGCTTCTTCGACCCGCAGCACGATCCGGCGCGGGTGCGCGAGTGCGCGCGGATCGCCGGCATCGCCGCCGACATCGAGGCCATGCCGATGCAGTTCAACACCATCGTCGGCAGTCTCGGGGTGGCGCTTTCGGGCGGCCAGAAGCAGCGGGTGCTGCTCGCCCGTGCCCTGTACCGGCAGCCGCAGGTGCTGTTTCTCGACGAGGCCTTCGACCAGCTCGACCTGGCGCGCGAACGCGAGATCACCGAACGGCTGAAGCTGCTCGGGCTGAGCCTGGTGATCGTCAGCCACCGGCCCGAGACCGTGCGCGAGGTCGACCGGACGGTGCGGTTGGGCGCCGCCGCGGGCTGAACCTCCGCGACGTTTCGGCGCCGTCGGACCGGCAGCCGCGGCGCTGCCGTCAGCGCTGGGTGTCGAGGCGGTTGCGGTATCCGCCGTCGCGGACGCCGTTGCGGCGCAGCGTGCTGGAGATCTTCTCCCGCGCGCGGATGAACGGCGACAGCCGCGCCGCCGCGCCCAGGTACTCGTCGAGGTCGCCGACCTCGCGCTGCAGCCTGCGGATCAGCGCCAGGAAGAGATCGGTCAGCTCGGGATCGAACTGGTGGCCCTTCAGGTAGGCGATCTCCTCCAGCGCCCGCGCCACCGGCCACGGCTCCTTGTATGGCCGCTTGTGCGTGAGCGCATCGAAGACGTCGGCCAGCGCCGTGATCCGCGCCGCGATCGGGATCGCCGCGCCGCCGATGCCGTTCGGATAGCCAGATCCGTCCCACCACTCGTGGTGGAAGCGGGCGATGTCCTCGGCCATCTGCATGTGCGGAATCTCGCTCTGCGCCAGCAGTTCGGCGCCGACCGTAGTGTGGGTCTTCATGATCTCGCGCTCGGCCTCGGTCAGGCGGTCCGGCTTCAGCAGGATGCCGTCCGGGATGCCGATCTTGCCGATGTCGTGCAGCCGCGCTGCCAGGTCCAGCATGAAGCAGGTCTGGTCGTCGCAGCCGAATTCCTGGCCGAGCAGCGACGACAGCCGGCCGACCCGGTACGAGTGCTCGCCGGTCGAGTCGTCGCGCAGTTCGGCGGTCACCGCCAGCCGCTCGAGCATCTCGATGCGCGAACGCATCAGCTCCTGCTGCGCCACCTGCTCGGCGAGCTTGCCGCGCAGCGACTGCTCGTGGCGCTCCATCACCGTTTCTTCCGAGGCTTCCTGCTGCCGGGCTAGGTTCTGCAGGTGCAACCGATGGTGCCGCAGCGCGTTTTCCTGCTGCGTCTTCTTGGTGTGCATCATCAGCTCGCGCAGGTAAACGAGCGCGATGTCGGGCTTGCCCGCGACCTCCTGCGCCTTGACCATCGCCAGCAGCGCGTCGCGCAGCGCCGACTTCAGCACCCGGGCGCGGTCGAGCGCCTGCGACAGTCGCGACACGCCGACGTCGATCAGGCCGGCATGCACCTCGCACAGCCCTTCGGCGAGCGACGCCTGCAGTTCGGCCCGCTCGGACTTGGACATGCGGGCGTACCGCTTCGCAAGTTCACAGCGCTCCCTGGCACGATCGAGGCTGTCGACTTCGAGTAGAAGTCGCGCATACGAACACTCTGCCACGGCTCGGTTCATCGCATCCGTGGCGTTGTTCGGTTCACCCGCGTATTCGATGGCGGCCTTTATGCTGCGCAGCCCCTTGGCGTGTTCTTCAAGGTAAAGGCAAATTCCGGCGACGTTAGTCAGGGCTGCGGGCCGCCACGCCGCGGCCGACGACTCTTGCCCAGCAATCGACACCACTCGCTCAAAGCAGGCAACTGCGTCGTTCAACTGGCCAGCGTAGACAAGTGCCGTCCCGAGATTGACCCACACCGGAGCCTCGATCTGAACTTCGTGCAGTCTCTCGGCCAGATCGAGCGCCTCCGCATAGCACTCGACGGCAGTTGCAATGTTCCCAGTGTCCGCAAGCAAGATGCCGTGAAAGGTGAGAGCCTTGCGCAGCGCCCGTTCATCCTCCAGACGCCGCGCGCAGGCGACCGCCAGGCTCGAGTGCTCGATGCCGGAAAACGGCTGACCGGACACATAGGCGAACTGCGCCAGAAGCAGCAGCGCTTCGATTCTTGCGCCGCTGAGAATGTCCGGCGACAGCCCATGCAGCGTCTTGTTCGCCGAGGCGAAGAGGCGATGGGCGTCGGTACTTGGCGCAGCGAGCGCCGAGCGGAGGGCAACGACCAGATCGTCGAGAAGGGGAAGCGCCTCGTCGTCCCGCATCGCGCCGATGCGCGATCCGACGTGATCAAGGTGCTCTATGAGGACTCGCATATTTGCGGTCAGATCCCTCATTCGGGGCATCGATCATATCGAACTGATCGATAAACATCCCGCACATCGATAGCGATAGCGCAATCGATCCAACCAAATAACGTGTTTTGAGGATTCAATCATGGAAGCCCTCCTTTGCCAAGTCGCCGAAGCCAACGTCGCCGAGATTGCCGCCGAGCAGACGACGGATGAGTCCATCACCACGCTGACCAGCACCGAGATGTCGTTCGCCGGTGGCGGCTTGATGGTGGTTGCCTTCGGCTGATTGAATCCGCGCGCCGGCGTCTCCGTCTGGCGCCGGCGTGAGACAACGGAGAGGTCCCATCCGTTGTTCCCTTGGTTTTGGCGTCCGATCCATGAATTGGATCGGGGACGAGGCTATCGGGGAGCAGTGCAGTTGCCCTCCATTTGCTGCGAAATGCATCTTGAGTCGATGCAATCATCGCAGCGGCACTAAAGCACCAAGAGCACTTCGGCGCGCCCGCCTGAGGTCGACAGCCGCATTCTTGGCGCAGCTTGCTTGGCGCGCCGAAGGTACTTGGCTGCAAGAAGCCATCGCATCGCTGCCGGTGGGTTTTTGGGAGCGTTCCTTCCGGGATTTGCGACCCAATCCTGCCTTGACCGTGGCTTGAACGCCACACTTCAATGCGGGATCCCAGTTCACTCGTCATTGGCGTCTCCGCGCTGCTGATTTCGGCCGGCAGATAAGCGTCGCGCCATCGGGGCGCGCCCTCCGAGCTGAAGGCAGGCGGCAGTGAAAAGCGCGCCGGTGGACTTCGAACTGCGCCGCCGCTGGAAATCAACCAGTCGATGCCTGATCGAAGCTGGTCCCGCGTCGCTGATCGATCGGATCCAAGTCAGTAAGTATCGAGATCGGCCGCCATGCCGGCCTCGCGCAGCCGCAGCAGCACTTCGTCGATGTGCTCCGGCCCGCGCGTCTGGATGACCATTTCCAGTTGGGCGTTCTGCGCCGGCAGCGTGGTGAAAGCGCGCTGGTGCTCGACCTCCTCGATGTTGGCGCCGGTCTGCGCCACCAGCGCCGCCGCGCGCGCCAGTTCTCCTGGCACGTCGCGGGTAGCGATGCGGATCCGCGCCAGGCGCCCCGCGCGCACCATGCCGCGTTCGATGATGTCGGCGAGCACCATCGGATCGATGTTGCCGCCGCACAGGATCAGCCCGACCTTCTTGCCCGCGAAGCGCTCGCGGTGACGGATCAGCGCCGCCAGCCCGGTGGCGCCGGCGCCCTCGACCACCGTCTTCTCGATCTCCAGCAGCAGCACGATCGCGTGCTCGATGTCGCCCTCGGAGACGAGCACGACGTCGTCGACATGCTTCCTGACGATCTCGCGCGTGAGCAGCCCCGGCGACTTCACGGCGATGCCTTCGGCGAGCGTGGCGTTCGCCGACGGCATGTCCACGCCCTTGAACAGCGCGTACATGGCGGGGAACTGGTCGGTCTGCACGCCGATCACCTCGATCGACGGCCTGATCGCACGCACCGCCAGCGTCACGCCGCTGATGAGCCCGCCGCCGCCGATGGCCACGCACAGGCAGTCCAGCTGCGGCTGCGCGGCGAGAATCTCCAGGCCGATGGTGCCCTGCCCGGCGATGACGCGCGGATCGTCGTACGGATGCACCATCGTCAAACCGCGCGCGTCGACGAGCTTCAGCGCCTCTTCCTTGGCCTGGTCGAAGTTCTCGCCCGCCAGCACGATCTCGGCGCCGAAGCCGCGGGTGCGCTCGACCTTCACCATCGGCGTGAAGCGCGGCATCACGATCACCGCCGGGATGCCCAGCCGCTGCGCGTGGTAGGCCACGCCTTGCGCATGGTTGCCGGCGGAGACCGCGATCACGCCGCGGCGGCGCTGCTCGTCGGTCAGCTGCGCCAGGCAGTTCAGCGCGCCGCGCTCCTTGAAGCTGGCGGTGAACTGCAGGTTCTCGAACTTCAGCCAGACCTCGGCGCCGGTGATCTGCGACAGCGTCCGCGAGTGCAGGCAGGGCGTGTTCTCGACCTGGCCGCGCAGCCGTTCGGCGGCGCCGCGGATGTCGGCGATGGTGACGCAGTCTGGCGTGGCCATGAGCTTCCTCCGCGCCGGAGCATATTCGATGGCCCCCTAGAATCGCCGCCATGCTGTCGATCCAGGGCCTCGCCCGGCGTTTCGGTCCGCGCCCGATTCTCGATGCCCTCGAACTCGAACTCGCGGCCGGCGACTACGTCGCCATCGTCGGCGAGTCCGGCGCCGGCAAGTCGACGCTGCTGAACCTGATCGCCGGCCTCGACCGGCCCGACGCCGGGCGCATCGCCATCGGCGGCGAGGACATCACCCGACTCGACGAGGACGCGCGCACGCGGCTGCGGCGAGCAAAGGTCGGCTTCGTCTTCCAGGCCTTCCACATCCTGCCGCACCTGACGATCGAGCAGAACGTCGAACTGCCGCTGGTCCTGCTCGGCGTCGCGCCGGCCGAGCGCCGCGCGCGCACGCAGGCACTGCTCGACGCCGTCGGCCTCGGCGATCGCGGCGGCTCGGCGCCGCGCGAGCTGTCCGGCGGCGAGCTGCAGCGCATCGCCGTGGCGCGTGCCCTGGTGCATCGACCAGCGCTGCTGCTCGCCGACGAGCCGACCGGAAACCTCGACCCCGACACCGCCGACACGGTGCTCGACCTGCTGGCACGCACGATCAGGGCCCAGGGGGCGGCAGGGATTCTCGTCACCCATTCGATGCACGCCGCGGCGACGGCGGACCGCATCCTGCGCCTCGATCACGGCCGCCTGCGCCCCGAGGCCCGGCAGCCGGCGTAGCCCTGGATCAAGGAGGGCCCCGCAAGGCGGGGCTACCGTCTGGCCATGCCGGTCAGGGACGGGCGCAGCGCACCCAACAATGCAGCGCCGCGGTCGCCACCGGCAAGGCGACCGCCTATGGGCGCATCGCCGAGCGGCTGGCGCTGCGCGCGCCGCAAACCGAGTTCGAACGCGGCATTCGGGAGTTCGGCGCCCAGCTGACGCAGCTGACGACGCTGCTGGTCCTCGGCGTCTTTGCCGCCAATGTCGCCGACCAGCGGCCGCTGGCCGAATCGCTCCTGTTCGCCGTCGCGGCTCCCTACCCGCCCGCAGTCGCGTCGACCTTCGGCTTCGTCCCGCTGCCCCTGCACCTGACGGCGCTGCTGATTGCCTTCACCGTCGCCTACGCGCTGGTCAACGAGTGGGCCAAGTCCCGCTTCCAGCGGCGCTTCGGCCTCTGACCGGAGCGGCACACCGGAGCGGCATGGGCGATCGATACACTGGCCGGGTGTTCTGGCTGGTCGTCCATGTCGTCGGCGGTTATGCGCGCAGCCATCCGTTGCGCGCGGTGGTGCAGGTGGTCGCGATCGCCGTCGGCGTCTCGCTCGGCTTTGCGGTGCACCTGATCAATGCCTCGGCGCTGGAGGAGTTCTCCGCCGCCGTGCGCCAGGCCAGCGGGCAGGCCGACGCCTCGGTGCTCGGCCCCCGCGAAGGCTTCGACGAAGCGGTCTACACCCGCGTGGCAACCTCCGCCGCTGTCGACTGGGCCAGTCCGGCGCTGGACGTCGAAGCGCCGATCGTCGAGCCTTCGCGGCTGCTCGGCCGCTCCCTGCCGATCCAGGGCGTCGACGTCCTGCGTTCGGCGGCGCTGGCCCCGCACACCATCGGCGAGCCGGCCGGCGACGGCGGGCGCTTCGCCCTGCTCGGCGACGGCATCTACCTGTCACCAGCGGCGCTCGAAGCGCTGCAACTGACGGTGGGCGAGACGATCGCGGTCCAGGTCGGAGCACGGGTGCAGCCGCTGCGCATCGCCGGCCGACTGCCCGGCGCAAGGGCCGGGCAGATCGTCGCGGTGATGGACATCGCCTTCGCGCAGTGGCGGCTCGACCGACTCGGCCGGCTGACACGGATCGACCTGCGGTTCGCGCCCAGCGCCTCGCCGCAGGAGGCGCAGCGGCAGTGGAATCTGCCGGCCGGGGTCAGCCTGCAGACCGCCGAAGGCGCCGCCACCCGGGTGTCGAACCTGTCTCGCGCCTACCGGGTCAACCTCAACGTGCTGGCGCTGGTGGCATTGTTCACCGGCGCCTTTCTCGTCTACTCGCTGCAGGCGCAGTCGGTGCTGGCGCGGCGCACGCAGCTTGCGTTCCTGCGCGTGATCGGCACCACGCGCGGCGAGGTCGAGCGGTTGCTGCTGGCCGAATCCGCGGTGCTCGGCGTCGTCGGCGCCGCACTTGGCATCGCCATCGGCGTTGCCGTCGCCAAGCTGGCGTTGCGGCTGCTCGGCGGCGACCTCGGCGGCGGCTTCTTCTCCGGCCTGCAGCCGCCACTGCGCATCGACGGCGCCTTCACGCTGCTGTTCTTCGCCCTCGGCGTCGCCGCGGCAGTCCTCGGCGGCTGGATGCCGGCGCGGGATGCCGCCGGTTCCGCCCCAGCGCTGGCGCTGAAGTCCGGATCGGGCCTCGACCGCGACGACCGGCCGCAACGCTCCTGGCCGGCGCTCGCCCTCATCCTGGCGGCGCTGCTGCTGCTGGCGGCACCGCCGGTGCAGGGCATTCCCGTCGGCGCCTACCTGTCGGTGGCCGTGCTGCTGGTGGCCGCGATCCTGGCCAAGCCGGCAATCGCGCCGCGACTGTTCGGCCCGCTGCAGCGCGCGCTGTCACGCCGCCGGCTCGACGCCTCGGCGGCACCGTGGTGGCTGGCCGCGACGAGGCTTGCCGCCACGCCGCGCTTCGCCGCCATCGGCGCCGCGGGGATCGTCGCCAGCTTCGCGCTGATGGTGGCGATGGCGACGATGGTGGCGAGCTTCCGCGTCTCGGTCGACCAGTGGCTCGAGCGCGTGCTGCCGGCCGACCTGTACGTGCGCGCCGCCACTGCCGCCGCCGGCAGCCTCGGCGGCACCACGGCATCGTTCGGCGATGCCGACCGGCAGCTGATGGCCTCGCACCCGCAGGTGGCGCGCGCCGAGTTCACGCTCAACCTCAAGGTGTCCCTCGACCCGGCGCGGGCGCCGGTGTCGCTGATCGCGCGGCCACTCGATCGCGCGGATGCCGCCCGCAAGCTGCCGCTGACCGGCGCGGCGCTCGCCTGGCGCGAGGCGATGCCGCCGCCGGCCTGGGTCTCGGAGGCGATCGTCGACATCTACGGCGCCAGGGTCGGCGGCGAGATCGAGCTGCCGATCGCGGGCCAGGCCCGGCGCTTCGTCGTCGCCGGCGTGTGGCGCGACTACGCGCGGCAGTTCGGGGCGATCGTCGTCGATGTCGCCGACTACGAGCGCCTCGCGGGTACGGCGCTGCCAACCGAAGCGGCGCTATGGCTGAAGCCCGGGGCGAATGCAGCCGAGGTGATCGCGCAACTACAGCCGCGGATGCAGGCAAAGAGCGCCGAATTCGCCTCCGCCGGCGAGATCCGCGCCATCAGCCTGCGGATCTTCGACCGCAGCTTCGCCGTCACCTACGTGCTGG
Source organism: uncultured Burkholderiaceae bacterium (assembly GCA_964388005.1). Classification (GTDB taxonomy): domain Bacteria; phylum Pseudomonadota; class Gammaproteobacteria; order Burkholderiales; family Burkholderiaceae_F; genus JADJWR01. The sequence continues at coordinate 2,729 of CAYLZU010000023.1, read as the reverse complement.
AGATCGCCGCCATCGTCATCGGCCTGACCGGCATCGCCGCCACCTTCTCGGCGCAGGCGATCGTGCGCATGCGCGAGTTCGGCATGCTGCGCCACCTCGGCGTCACCCGCGGCCAGATCCTGGCGCTGCTCGCCATCGAGGGGCTGCTGGTGACTCTGCTCGCGATCGTCATCGGGCTGGCGGCCGGGCTTGCCATCGCGTGGATCCTGGTCGACTTCGTCAACCCGCAGTCGTTCCACTGGACCATGGACTTCCGCGTGCCACTGGGGCTGGTGGCCGGGCTGATCGCGGCGCTGCTCGCCGCCGCGGCGCTGACGGCGGTCATCGCCGGCCGGCGCGCGGTCGCGCCGGACGCGGTGCTTGCCGTGCGGGCCGACTGGTAGGGCGATGAAGCGCCGCACCTTTCTCGCCTCGGCGGCGCTGCCGCTCGTTCACGCCCGCGCCGTCGAGTTTCCGGCGGTCGCCCCGCGGCCGCTCGTCTTCCCGCGCGACCACGGCGCGCACCCGGACTACCGCGTCGAGTGGTGGTACCTCACCGGCTGGCTCGACGCCGAGCCGCAGGCGCTCGGCTTCCAGGTCACCTTCTTCCGCACCCGCACCGAAGTCGATCCGGCCAACCCGAGCCGCTTCGCCGCGCAGCAGCTCGTCATCGCCCACGCCGCCATCGCCGACCCGGCGCGGGGCAGCCTGTCGAAGGACGAGCGGATCGCCCGCGCCGGCTTCGGCATCGCCGAGGCGGCGCAGGCCGACACCGACGTGCGGCTGGACCGCTGGCGGTTCCTGCGCCGCGCCGACAGCGCCTACGAGTGCAGCGTGCCGGCGCGCGGATTCACGCTGAACTTCACCGCGACCTCCACCCAGCCGCTGCTGCTGCAGGGGGAGGACGGCTTCTCGCGCAAGGGGCCGCAGCCGGCCCAGGCGAGCTTCTACTACTCGCAGCCGCACCTGCGCGTGCAAGCGGAGCTGAGCCGCGACGGCGCCACGCGCACGCTCGCCGGCCGCGCCTGGCTCGACCACGAGTGGTCGAGCACGCTGCTCGACCCGGATGCGGAGGGCTGGGACTGGATCGGCATGAACCTCGACGACGGCGCCGCGCTCACCGCCTTCCAGATCCGCCGCCGCGGCAGCGGCGGGAAGCTGTATGCGTATGCGTCGCTGCGCGAGGCCGGCTCGGCGCAGGTGCGCGTTTTCGCGCCCCTTGAGGTCGACTTCGCGCCGGTCGAGCGCTGGACCTCGCCGCGCACGCGCGGCATCTGGCCGGTGGCGCAGCGCATCCGCGTCGGCAAGCGTACTTTCGAGACGCGGCCGCTGTTCGCCGACCAGGAGCTCGACTCGCGCGCAACCACCGGCGCGGTGTACTGGGAAGGGGCGAGCCGGCTCACCGAGGGCGGCCGCAGCGTCGGCCGCGGCTACCTGGAGATGACAGGCTACGTGGAGCCGATCCGACTGTAGCGGTCGCTTGCCTGCCGACCCCCGTAACAGGGTCGCAGCGGCCGATCACGCCGCGCCTCGCCGCAGGCAACTTCAGCCTGCAAAGAGCCCGCCGATTTCCCTCGAGTCGCGGGCACACCGCGCGCCGATGAAGCGGTTGGCGCCCGCAACTGCCCGAGGGGCAGACCCGAATGCCCCCCGCCTGACGCACTACTGCCCGGCGAATGGGGGACGCGGTGGGCGGCTCGAATCCCTGCGCGTCACGATCAGCGGCCCGTCGACCGCCTGCATGACCATCGACACCGGCAGATCGTTCTCCAGCAGCGTGGTCATCGCGCGCAGGTACCTGCGGATGTGCTTGAAGAATTTCTTGTAGCCGGCGCACAGGTAGTGCAGGCCCGGCTCGCCGTCGGGCGTGACCGCGAAGCGGTGCTTCGGGCAGCCGCCCCAGCACGCCTCCTTGACCTCGCACTGCTGGCAGTAGCGCGGCAGCGTCTTTTCCTTGTGCGGGCCGAAGCCGTTGGCCACCGAGCGCTCGACCATCGCGCCGAGGTTGTCGGCGAGCACGTTGCCGAGCTTGTACTCCGGATACACGTAGTGGTCGCAGGCGAACACGCTGCCATCGTGCTCGATCGCCACCGCACGGCCGCAGGTCCTGGAGAAGATGCACACCGGCGAGCCGGCGCCGATCCAGGCGTTCAGCGCCCACTCGAAGTTCATCACGAAGGTGCTGCCCACGTCCTTGCGCACCCACTCCTCGTAGATCGCGATCAGGAAGTCGCCGTAGGCCTCGGGCTCGACCGTCCACGGCGTGACCCTGGTGTTGGGCTCCGGCCGGTCGAGCACCGCCGGCCGCGCCAGCCAGAACCGGATCGCCTTGGTCTCGGCATCGGGCTCGCGCTCGACGATCGGCGTGAACTGGATGAAGTTGATGCCGGCGTCCTTGAAGAAGCGGTAGACCTCCAGCGGATGGTGCGCGGTCTCGCGGCCGACGCAGGCCAGCGCGTTGAATTCGACGCCGTGCTTCTGCAGCATCCGCACGCCATCCATCACGCGGTCGAAGGTGCCCTGCCCCTTGCGGTCCTTGCGGTAGCGGTCGTGGATCTCGCGCGGGCCATCGAGGCTGACGCCGACGAAGAAGTCGTTCTGCTTGAAGAACGCGCACCACTCGTCGTCCAGGCGCATCGCGTTGGTCTGCAGCGCGTTGCGGATCTGCTTCCTGGCGCGGAACGGCTTCTGCAGCTCGACCACGCGGCGGTAGAAGTCGACGCCGAGCAGCGTCGGCTCGCCGCCGTGCC
>CAYLZU010000022.1:15963-20371 GCA_964388005.1 uncultured Burkholderiaceae bacterium | reverse complement strand
GCGCCGCCTGCGCGTCCATGCCGTCGAGTTCGCCCGCAGCCGTCGGCATGCAGCGGCCGTGCAGCAGCCGCCGCTCGGTGCCGTCCAGCAGCGAGGCGGCGACGCGGGTGGCGCAAGCGGCGGCCTCGACCAGCGCCTCGTAGCAGCCTTCGATCACCCACTCGTCATGCCGCTGGATGAACGCGCGCAGGTCGGCATCGACATCGCCGGTGCTGCGCGCCACGGACGTCTACCCCGGCGCCGGGACGATGGTGTGGAGGTCGAGGTGGGCAGGACCGCGCTCGGCGACGAGCCGTCGCGCATGGACCGACTGGCCCGAACCGGAGTTGCCGAAGACCGGCACGCGCAGCGTTCGCCCGCTCCAGGGCCATGACGATAGACAGCATGCGGCCCTTGCGGCCGGGCACTGCGGCACCGCCCAATAGAATCCGGCCATGCGTGCGGCCCTGGTCCTCGCCATCGCGTCGGCGGCGCTGCTGCTCGTCGCCGCCTGCCGGCCGGAGGCTGCCAGAGCGCCCGGGCCGGTGCCGGCGCAGGCGCCCCTGCTCGATCGGGTCGGCGGGGCGCGATTCGCCGTCACCACCTCCGATCCCCTGGCGCAGCAGTTCTTCGACCAGGGACTGCGGCTCGCCTACGCCTTCGACCACGCCGAGGCGCTGCGCGCCTTCACCGAGGCGGCGCGGCTCGATCCGAACTGCGCGATGTGCGCCTGGGGCATGGCCTACGCGGTCGGCCCGAACATCAACAACCCCGGCCGCCCCGCCGATCCGCGCGCGGCGCAACACGCGCGCCGGGCGCTGGAGCTGGCGGCCAAGGCGACGGCGAAGGAACGGGCGCTGATCGAAGCGCTGGCGGCGCGGCTCGATCTCGCGGCGCCGCCGCCGGCCGTTGCCGGCGCCGCGCCGTCGCCGGTGTGCGCGATGCCGCCGCCGCCGAAGGACGCCGACCCACTCGACATCGCCTACGCGCAGGCGATGGCCAACGCCGCGCGCGCCTTTGCCGACGACGACGAGATCACGGTGCTGTACGCCGAGGCGCTGCTGATGCTTTCACCATGGCAGTGGTGGAGCCGCGACGGCAGCGAGCCGCGCGAAAGCACGCTGGCGGCGATCGACACCCTGGAGCGCGTGCTGGCGCGCGCGCCGGAGCATGCCGGCGCCAATCACTTCCTCATCCACGCGCTCGAAGCCTCGCGCACGCCGGAGCGCGCGCTCGCCGCCGCCGACCGGCTCGGTGACCTGGCGCCGGATGCCGGCCACCTGGTGCACATGCCCTCGCACATCTACGTCCGCCTCGGCCGCTACGGCGACGCCGTGCGCGCCAACCAGGCGGCCATCGCCGCCGACCGAAGGCTGGCGCAGCAACTGCGCGCCAACGGCTACGAGGCGCTCGGCGCCGTCTCGCACCACCACCACTTCCTGTGGGCGGCGGCGGCGATGCAGGGCAACGCCGCGGTCGCGCTCGAAGCGGCGCGCTGGCTCGCCGTGCAGGCGGCGCGCGAGGATCGGCCGTTCGGCGCCGGCGGCAGCAACGACTATTTCCTCGCCCTGGAGTGGCTGGCGCAGGTGCGATTCGCGCGCTGGGGCCAGATCCTCGCCACTCCGGAGCCGAAGTGGCCTGAACACGCCTCCGCCTTTCCGCGCGCGATCCGTCACTACGCGCGCGGTCTGGCCTATGCGCGCACCGACAGGCCGGACGAGGCCGCCAGGGAACTGGCCTCCTTGCGGAAGGCGGCCACCGACCCCGGCCTGAGTGGGTTGACGCTGAAGGGAATCGACGACCTCACCGCCCTGCTGGCGCTGGCCGAGGTCTCGCTGCGCGGCGAGATCCTGCTGGCGCGACGGCATTACAAGCAGGCGCTCGTGGCGCTGCGGCAGGCGGTCGACCTGGAAGACGCGCTGGAGAGCGAAGAGCCGCCGCCGTGGCCGGTCCCTTCGCGACAGGCGCTCGGCGCGGCGCTGCTGCTCGCCGGGCAGCCGCAGCAGGCGGCGGCTGCCTTCAGCGCCGATCTCGAGCGCCACCCGGACAACGGCTGGGCCCTGTACGGTCTCGCCGAGAGCCTTCGCCGGAGCAGGCGCACGGCCGAGGCGGAAGCCGTCCAGGGGCGCTATCTCGCCGCATGGAAGGGTGCCGACTCCGGCCCGCCGGACACCCGTTATTGACTGCGCGCGCCGCAGCGGCGCTTATCCCGAAGGAGTCGATTCGATGACGAGAGCGAACGCTGGCCGCCGCCCGTTCACCGTTGCCCTGCTGCTCGCCGCCGGCCTGGCTGCCGCCAGCGTGCCGATGGGCCAGGTGCAGTGGTGGGGCCACTTCCAGCGGCTGCTGCACAAGGGCGATGCCGGTGCGAAAGTCCAGCTCGCGGACCTGCCCGCCGGGCCGGGCGTGTATGCGCTCGGTGCGCTGGCGGAGCTGCGCGGCGAGGTGATGATCTGGAACGGCCGCGTGCTGGTCAGCCGCGGCGAGCGCGACGACGGCGGCACCGAGCGGGCGCGCGGCGGCGATGCCGCCACCCTGCTTGCGCTGTCGACCGTTCCGTCGTGGCAGACGGTGCCGGTCCCGCGCGACATGGACCAGCCGGCGTTCGAACACTGGCTGCTGGAGAAGGCGAACGAGATCGGCGTCGATGTCGAGCGGCCCTTCGCCTTCGCTGTGCGCGGGCCGCTGCTCGATCTGAAGTGGCACGTGCTCAACGGCAAGGCGGGCGCCGGCGGCCACGGCGCGCACAGGATGGGCCACGCGGCGAACCGAAGCTTCACAGCGGCGCGCGGCGACGGGCTGCTGCTCGGCTTCTACGGCGCCGCGGCGCTCGAAGGCGTGATCACCCACCCCGGCGAGAAGTTCCACGTCCACTGGGCGAGCCCCGACTTCGCGCGCTCCGGCCACGTCGACGGTTACGGCGTTGCTGCCGGCGCGCAACTGCTGCTGCCGCCGTCGGTGCGCTGAGCGCCAGACGCGAAAGGCGGCGACACGAACGAAAAGCGGAGGCGCGAGGCCTCCGCCTGGGCCTGGTACTCGACGCCCTTACTTGGGCTTGGCCACCGGATAGCCGGCCTTGACCCAGTTGTCGAACATCATGTCCACCGAGGTGACGTTGGTGAAGCCGAGGTCCTGCAGCGACTTCGCCGCCAGCGCGCAACGGCCGCCGGTCAGGCAGTACAGCGTCATCTGCTTGTTCATGTCGGTCTTGTCGGGAAAGCCGACCAGCTTCCAGATGCGGAACTCGATCAGGCCGCGCGGCACGTTGACGGCGCCGGGAACGAAGCCGTCGGCGTATTCGTCCTCCTGCCGCACGTCGATGATCAGCCCCGCTTCCTTCTTGTCGACCAGGGCCTTGAACTGCTCCATGCTGATGACCTTGATCTGCTTCTTGGTCGCCGACACCATCTGCTTGACGCTGTCGGGGTAGTTCTGCGCCAGGGCGTGGCCGGGCAGGACCAGGCTGGCGGCGACCAGCAGGGCGGCGAACATCGAACGACGTGCTTTCATCGGAGTGCTCCGGTGGTTGGGAAGACTGCCGCGGTACCCCTCCCGGGTATCCACGCCCGCGGGGCCCGCGCCTGTTGCCGCGAACACTATCGGCTGCGGCGGCGCCGGCGTTGATCGCAGTCAACGGCCTCGTGCAATCGAACGACTCCTCGGGAAAGTGCCGGGATCCGCGTCGTAACGAGGTGTGACAAGGGCCTCGGCACGGGCACTCGCATGATCCTCGTCAAATGGGGTGGGGGGTATCCGGAGTGCAATCCGCATGGCGCCGGATTTCATCGCGGCGCACCCCGGAAGCACAGCCATGGAACGCCTATCCCGCAGGAAATTCCTCAAGATCTCGGCCGCCACCTTCGGCGCCGGCGCGGTGGCCGCGCAGGTGGCGCCGCTGTCGAGCGCCGCCGGCGCCGGCAGCGATGTGAAGACCGTCCCCACCTTCTGCGAGATGTGCTTCTGGCGCTGCGGCGGCATCGCCAGCGTGCGCGACGGCAGGCTGTGGAAGTTCGAGGGCAACCCGCTCGACCCGCAGAGCCGCGGCCGGCTGTGCCCGCGCGGCACCGGCGCCGTCGGCAGCCACTACGACCCCGACCGGCTTCAGAAGCCGCTGCTGCGCAAGGGCGAGCGCGGCAAGGAGCAATGGGCCACCGTCTCCTGGGACGAGGCGTTCGACTTCATCGCCGGGAAGATGAAGGCCGTGAAGAGCGCGCACGGCGCCGAGTCGATCGCCATGTTCAATCATGGCGTCGGCGCCCGCTTCCTGCTGCACGTGCTGCGCAGCTACGGCGCGATCAACTACGCCGGGCCGTCGTTCGCGCAGTGCCGGGGTCCCCGCGACGTCGGCTACATGCTGACGATGGGCACCGACCTCGGCTCGCCCGAGCCGACCGACATCGAGAACACCGACTGCCTGGTGCTGATCGGC
>CAYLZU010000022.1:0-15953 GCA_964388005.1 uncultured Burkholderiaceae bacterium | reverse complement strand
ATCATCGTCGTCGACCCGCGCTACTCGGTGGCGGCGAGCAAGGCCAAGTACTGGCTGCCGATCCGGCCGGGCACCGATCTGGCGCTGCTGCTGGCGTGGATGAACGTGCTGGTCAACGAGGGCCTGTACGACCGCGAGTTCGTCGCCAAGTACGGGCTGGGGTTCGACAAGTTCGCCGCCGAGATCCGGCAGTACACGCCCGACTGGGCGGCGGCGCAGACCGGCATCGACGCGCCGACGATCCGCGCCACCGCGCGCGAGTTCGCGATCCGCCGCCCGCACAGCCTGATCCACCCCGGCCGGCGCGTGAACTGGAACGGTGACGACGCGCAGCGCAGCCGCGCCATCGCGCTGTTGAACGCGCTGCTCGGCAACTGGGGCCGGCGCGGCGGCATCTACATCAACCACCACGTCGAACTGGCGGCCTTTCCGCTGCCCAAGTATCCGAAGTCCGACAGGCCGAAGGCCGACAACCCGAACTACGAGCGCTATCCGTTCGCGCACGAGGCGGTGACCACCGGCATTCGCGAGACCACGATCACCGGCAAGCCGTATCCGATCAAGGCCTGGTGGGTGTACTCGACCGACCTCATCCACGCCCTGCCGAACGAGGCCGAGACATTGAAGGCGATCGATCAGCTCGATCTGCTGGTGGTGGTCGACACCATGCCGAGCGAGATCGCCGGCTATGCCGACGTGGTGCTGCCGGAGGACATGTTCCTCGAGCGCTACGACGAACTGCTCGCCGGCTGGGGCCGGCAGGGCTGGGTGGCATTGCGCCAGCCGGTCGTGCCGGCGCCGCACGAGCAGAAGCCGGCGTGGTGGATGGCCAAGCAACTGGCCGGCAAGCTCGGCATTCCCGAGGCGATGCCCTTCAAGGACATCGAGGAGTACCTCGCCTGGCGCTGCGAGAAGTCGAACATCGACTTCGCCAAGCTGAAGGTCGAGGGCATCGTCATGGGGCCGAAGGAACCGGTCTACGCCGACGACGGCGCCGAGATCGAGTTCGGCACGCCGTCGGGCAAGGTCGAGTTCTGGTCGGATCAGCTCGCCAAAGCCGGCTTCGATCCGGTGCCGAAGTTCACGCCGCCCGAGAAGCCTCCCGAGGGCTACTTGCCGCTGATCACCGGCCGCGCCCCGGTGCACACCTTCAGCCGCACGCAGTCGAATCCGTGGCTGTCGAGGCTGATGCCGGAGAACGAGCTGTGGGTGAACAGCGCCACGGCCGCCGGGCTCGGCCTGAAGAACGGCCAGGTGGTGAAGCTCCGAAACCAGGACGGCGTCGTCGGCCAGCCGATCAGGGTGAAGAGCACGCAGCGCATCCGCCCGGACACGCTGTACATGGTCTACGGCTTCGGCCACACCAACCCGATGCGCAGGCACGCGTTGATGAAGGGCGCCAGCGCGGCGCAGCTGAACACCCGCTACAGGACCGACCCACTGATGGGCGGCACCAGCCTGCACAGCAACTTCGTGACGTTTGTGAAGGAAGGCTGAGATGGCACGCTACGGAATGGTGATCGACACCACCCGGTGTGTCGGCTGCATGGACTGCGTGGTGGCCTGCCAGGCGGAGAACGACGTTCCGGTCGGCTTCGCGCGCGACTGGATCACGACCACGGTGCGCGGCGAGTTCCCCAAGCTCACGATGGAGATCCGCACCGAACGCTGCAACCACTGCGAGAACCCGCCCTGCGTCGCCTGCTGCCCGACCGGCGCCAGCCACGTCAACGACCTCGGGCTGGTCAAGGTCAAGGCCAACCGCTGCATCGGCTGCAAGGCCTGCATCGCCTCCTGCCCCTATGGCGCGCGCTACGTGCATCCGAAGGGCTACGTCGACAAGTGCACGTTCTGCGATCACCGCATCCGCGACGGCAAGGATCCCGCCTGCGTGTCGGTGTGCCCGACGCACTGCATGCACTTCGGCGACCTCGACGACCCGGGCAGCACGGTTGCGACGCTGCTGCGCACGCGCAAATGGCACGTGCTGCTGCCCGAGGCCGGCACCCGGCCGCGGGTCTTTTATCTGACGTAAGGAGCGCGAGCCATGCTGGAAATGACAACCACACGGCACAACCCCGGCATCGACCCGTCGCTGCACGTCTGGGGCTGGGAGATTCCGCTGTACCTGTTCGTCGGCGGCATGGTCGCCGGCATGATGATCTTCGCCGGCTGGGCCATGCTGCGCGCCGCCCGCGGCGACGACACGAAGACCTTCTTCTCGGTGCAGACGCCCCTGCTCGGCTTCATGCTGCTGAACCTGGGCATGCTGGCGCTGCTGCTCGACCTGGCGCACCCGCTGTATGTCTGGGCGGTGTACATCACCTTCCAGCCGGCTTCGCCGATGTCCTGGGGCTCGTGGGTGCTGTTGATCGTCTACGGCATCCTGCTGGTCTCGGCGCTGGTGCGGCTGCCGGAGTCATGGCCGTGGCTCGGCGAACGCGTGCCGTTGCTGAAGAGGACCTCCGACTGGTTCACCGGCAGCCCGGCGCGCATGCGCTGGCTGGGCATCATCAACATCGCCTTCGGCATCGCGGTCGGCATCTACACCGGCATCCTGCTGAACACGATGGTGGCGCGGCCGCTGTGGAATACCTCCGTGCTGCCGCTGCTGTTCCTCGTTTCCGGGCTGTCGGCCGCCGCCGCGGCGATGCACCTGGCCAGCCGCGTGTTTCCGGGCCGGCCGGCGCCGCGCAGCCTGATCGGCGGGCTGCTCTCGGCGATGACGCAGCCGATCGGGCCGCAGCCGCCGGAGAAGTCCACCGTCGATGCGCTCATCCGCGCCGACGTGGCGCTGCTGGCGGTCGAACTGGTGCTGATCGCGCTGCTGCTGATGTCGCTGGCGACGTCGACCCTGTCGCAGATCGAAGCGGCAAGGCTGCTGCTGTCCGGCAGCTTCGGCCTGGTCTTCTGGGTCGGCGTCATCGCCATCGGCATCCTGCTGCCGATCGTGCTGCAGGCGCTCGAGCTGTCGCACCGCATTCCCCACACCGTGATTCCCGCCGTGCTGGTGCTGGTCGGCGGTTTCGCCCTGCGCTGGGTCCTGGTCAATGCCGGCCAGGCCAGCGAGATCGTCAGCACCGCGGCGAGGCTCTGAGCATCGCCCATCACCCGAGGAGGAACCTCAAATGAGATCGCGCATTGCCTTCGCCGTGCTGGCCCTGATGGCCGGCGGCGCGCTGGCCCAGGCGCCGGCGCCGAAGCCGACGCAGCCGGCGGTCTGCAACAACTGCCACAAGCCCGCGCCCGGCACCGTGGCCGGCTACTTCGAGAACGTGGCCTTCAAGTCGCAGTCGATCCAGATCGGCATCGACGCCAACAAGGAGATCGTCCGCTTCGACGAGAAGACGCTGAAGGTCATCGATGCCGACGAGCCGAAGAAGGTCGAGTGGCTGCGCGAGGCGCGCAAGGGCCACGAAGTGCGCATCGCCTACGTCGAACGCGACGGGCAGAAACTCGCCACCGAGATCCGCTTCAAGGGCCCGGTCAAGGTCGCCAAGGAGGATCTCGTCGACTATGCCTTCGTGCACAAGCTGGTCGAGCAGGGCACCGGCAAGTTCGTGCTGATCGACTCGCGGCCGCTGCCGCGCTTCCAGCAGGGCACCATTCCCGGCGCGATCAACGTGCCGTATCCGTCGTGGGACAAGGTGGTCAACCGGCTGCCGGCCGACAAGGACACGCTGCTGGTGTTCTTCTGCCAGGGCGTGACCTGCCAGATGAGCCCGCTGTCGCAGCGCAAGGCGATCGCGCTCGGCTACAAGAACACCAAGGTCTATCACGAGGGTGTTCCCGAATGGGAAAGGAAGGACTACCTCGTCACCCGGCCGCAGTTCGTCAAGGAGGCCTACCTCGACAAGGACATCCCGGCGGTGATTCTCGACGTGCGCTCGGCCGACGAGAGCCGGGCCGATCACATCAAGGGCGCGGTGAACATCCCGGCGGCGATGGTCGCCAGCCAGGCCAAGGGCTTTCCGGATCCGAAGCTGAGGGCGCCGATCATCGTCTATGACGGCCGCGGCGGCGCCGAGGCCAAGGCGGCGGCGCGGGCGCTGGTGAAGTCGGGCCAGAGCAACGTGCAGGTGATGGAACAGGGCCTGCTCGGCTGGCAGGCGGCAGGCTACGCGGTCGAGTCGGGCCCGGCGGCGACGAAGGTCGCCTATGCGCCGAAGCCGCGCCCCGGCTCGATTCCCGCCGCCGAGTTCACCAAGCTGGCGCAGAGCCTACCCTCCGACGTGCTGATCCTGGACGTGCGCAACCAGGACGAAGCCAACGCCGGCATGATCAAGGGCGCGGTGCTGATTCCCGACGAGGAACTTCAGGCGCGCATGGCCGAACTGCCGAAGGACAAGCGGATCATCGCCCACTGCTCGACCGGCATCCGCGCCGAGATGGCCTATCACAAGCTGAAGGACGCCGGCTACAAGGCGGGCTTCTTGAACGCCGACATCGAGATCGCCAAGAACGGCACCTTCAAGGTGACGCCGAAGCTGTAGCCCGCTGCGCGGGACCTGACCGCCGCCGGCCCCGCCGCGCGGCGGTCTTGTTCGCGGCGCCCAAACCGGTACGGGTACACGGGGCGGAGTTCGGCCGGCGGGGATCGAGCGCCGTCGGGGCGACCTGTCGCCGGGTGGCCCCGCGAGGGGATTCGCGCCGACCGTCAACGGCAACGGCGGCTCGCGCGCTAAGCGCTGGCCGGCTGTTGAGCCTCGCGCCGCTGCATAATTCTCGGCGCGCCGTCGCTGCCGCGCATCGCCCAACCAACCGAGGAGCAGGAACCCATGAACAAGCTGTTGATCGGCCTGATGGCCGCCGCCTTCGCCGCCTCGCCGGTGCTGGCGCAGACCACCGCGCCGGCCAAGGACGAGAAGAAGGCCGAAGCGAAGAAGGACGCCCCGGCCAAGGCCGACGCCAAGAAGGAAGAGCCCAAGACCGCCGAGGCGAAGAAGGACGAGGCGAAGAAGAAGCCCAAGGGCGGCTGCTGAGGTCCCGGGCGGCATTCGCCCGCCGCCCCCCGACGACGCCCGGGCCGCCCCGGGCGTTTTCTTTGCGCCCGATCAGGAGGCCGCGCCGCCTCGCCGGTACCCTATGGGGTATCAAGAGTCAGCCGGAGCAACCCGATGAGCGCGATCCGCGGTCCGATCGGCGTGCAGCGCAGCGGCGGCCTGGTCGCCGGCGGGCGCCGCTACATGAACCCCTACCTGGCGGGCTTCGGCCTCGGCCTGATCCTGCTCGCTTCGTTCCTGATCATGGGCCGCGGCCTCGGCGCCACCGCCGCCTCCGGTTCGGTGGTGGCCTGGGCGCTCGGCCTGGTGGCGCCGGACTGGGTGGCGGCGAACCCGGGCCTGAAGGGCTATTACGCCGAGCCGCCGTGGATCAACTGGACCTTCTACCTGATCGTCGGCGCCTTCGTCGGCGCGCTGGTCTCGGCGTTGCTGGCGCAGCGGGTGCGGCCGCGCATCGAGCGCGGCCCCCGCATCGGCGTGCCGTTGCGCCTGGCGCTGGCGTTCTCGGGCGGCGCCCTGGCCGCCATCGGCGCCAAGCTCGCCAAGGGTTGCACCAGCGGCCAGGCGCTGACCGGCGGCTCGCAGCTGAATGCCGGCAGCTGGATCTTCATGCTGTCCGTGTTCGCCGGCGCCTACGCGCTGGCGTGGTTCGTCCGAAAGGAATGGCGATGAACCTCCCCCTCTACGGCTATGAACTGATCAGCGACGCGCAGGGGCTGGTGGTCGCGCTCGGACTCGGCTTCGGCTTCGGCTGGTTCCTCGAGCGCGCCGGCTTCGGCAGCGCGCGCAAGCTCACCGCCCAGTTCTATCTGTACGACATGTCGGTGCTGAAGGTGATGTTCACCGCCATCGTCACCGCGGCGGTCGGGCTGTGGCTCGCCTCGGCCGCCGGCTGGCTCGACCTGTCGCTCGTCTACCTGACGCCGACCAGCATCGGCGCGCAACTCGCCGGCGGCCTGCTGCTCGGCGCCGGCTTCATCATCGGCGGCTACTGCCCGGGCACGTCGGTGACCGCGGCGGCCACCGGCAGCGGTGACGGCGCGGTGTTCCTCGGCGGCTTCGCCACCGGCCTGATCGTGTACGCGGTGGCCTTCTCCGGACTCGAGCTGTGGGCCAATGCCGCGAGCCTCGGCGGCCTGACGCTGCCGCAGGTCTTCGGCCTGCGATACGGCGCGATCGTGCTGGCGGTGGCGGTGATGGCGGCGCTGATGTTCGCCGGCGCCGAGTGGCTGGAGCGGCGCTTCACCGACTGGCGGCCGGCCGAGCGCTGAGTCGCCGGCAGCAACCCAAACGGGCGGGATGGTCCCCGCCCGTGTTCATCCGTGCCCGGCCTGCGGCCGGCTCGATACGGCCGGCGCACCGCTTGCGAGACTGAGCCGGCGGACCGGCCCGGCTGCGATGCAGCTCGTGAGTGCCTGCCCGAGCCGGCCGCGAAACTGAGAGACGCCGCCGGCCACCCGGCTCGGCTGCAACCGCCACCGACGCTGCCGATGGCGGCCGACCGATCGGGTGTTCAGAACTTCCAGCCGTAGGCGACGCCGAGCGACATCTCCTTCATCTTCAGGTTCACGTTGCCGCCGCCGAAGGCCGGCGGAATCGAACCGGCGCCGTTGACCGTCACCGTCGGCGCGTACATGAACGAGAACGACAGCTCCGCCTTGTTCGCCAGGGTCCAGGTCGCGCCCAGCGTCCAGTGGTCCTCCATCACGCCCGGTGCCAGCACGTTGAACAGCGTCTCGCTGGAAGGGATCGGCTGGCTGCCGTAGTTGTAGCCGCCGCGCAGCGTCAGCTGCGGATTGACCGCGTACTGGATGCCGAGCTTGTAGACCGTCATGTCCTCCCAGCCGAAGCCGGCGCCGCCGTCGGTGCCGAGCCGCGCCTGGAACAGATTGGGCAGCAACGGGTTGCTGACCGACTTGATGCCTGAGTAGTCGATCCACAGCACGTCGAAGGCGATGTCCAGCCCGGGCATCGGCTTGAAGGCGATGCCGAGACCGTAGTTGGCCGGAATGTCGAAGCCGCCCTGCTCGGCGAACAGCCCCTTGTAGCTGTCGAACTCGGTCATCCAGGACTTGCTCTGGTAGGTCGCGCCGATGGCTACCTGCGGCGTGATCTGGCCGAGATAGCCGATCCGGAAGCCGTAGCCATAGGAGTTCTCGTAGCCGTTGTTGGTCACGTTCGACGGCGAGGACGAGAACTGCATCGGCCCCGACGGCGCGGTGAAGTTCTCCAGGCCGTGCGCCTTGAAGCGCTGAAAGACGAGGTTCAGCGACACGCCGAGGGCGTGCTCGGGCGTGACCTTGTAGCCGAACGTCGGCGCGATGAACAGCTGCGACAGGTCCACGCCGGGCTTGGTCGAGCCGAACAGCGGGAACGGCCGGTCGTAGAAGGTGTTCATGCCGCCGTTGCCGTAGACCGAGACCCCGACCGACGTCTTCGCGTCGAGCATCTGGTTGTAGCCGAACTCGGGAATGAAGAAGTTCGACTTCTCGTCGCCGTCGTAGCTGGTGTTGTTGAACGGCGCCGGGCTGCCGACGATGGTCGCCTCGCGGCCGGTCGGATGGAACCAGGTCAGGCCGAAGTCGATCCGGTTGCCGATCATCGCCATCCCGGCCGGGTTGCTCGCGGCGGCGATCGCGTCCTGCGGCAGGGCGATGGCCACGCCGCCCATGCCTGTCGACTTGATGCCGTAGCCGTGCGAGAAGTAGCCGTTGGTGGCCAGCGCCGGTGTCGCCAGCAGCAGCGGAACGAATGCCGCCGCGACCGCGGCGGCAAGCGGAGTTGGTCTGTTCTTCATCGTGTCCCCCCTCGAAAGGATTGATGTCTGCCCCGCGCCGGGCCGGCGGTGCGCCACGCCGCGTCACGGCTGTGTGGGCGAGTCTGTCCTGCTGGTGCCGGTGACGATTGCGGATCGTCAACGATGCGCCGTGCCCGTGCGATACCCCGTATGGCTTAGGAGACAACCTGCCCCGGCGGCGTTGCGGCACCGCGGAATCGGGAAGGTCAGGCTTCCTTCTCGCTGGCGCTCGAAGGCTTCGCCCTTGGGGCGGCCCGGCGGGCTCAGAGTTCGCCGCGCTCGACCAGGTCGCGGATGCGCCAGACGGTGTCGATGTCGGCGCTGCGGTAGGCCTGCTCGCGCAGCTTGCCCACGACCGCGTCGGCGTCGGCCGCGCCGTCGTCGGACTCGTAGACGAAGCGAAGGAACAGGCTGCCGGCCCTTGGCTCCTCGATCCGGATGGTCAGCCGGCCGGCGGCGTGGGTGGCGCCGGCCTCGACCTCGGTGACCGACCCGTCGTCGCTCACCAGCACCCGGTCGCGAACGCGAAAGCTGCCGAAGTCGAGCGTGCGGCCGAGCCTGACCTGCCCCGGCTCGTCGACGCGCTCGTCGATCGTCGCCCCGGCCAGCCCGAGGACGAACTCGGCCGGCCGCTCGGCGCGGCGCAGCAGACCGCGCCGCAACTGCGCCCGCGACACCTCGGTGAGCAGCGGCTGCAGGGGGTCGTTGACCTCGACCAGGTGCTCGAAGCGCATGGGCCTCCGCCGCCCGCGGCGTTCAGCCGGCCGGCGCCCGACGCGCCGCCTGCCACGCCTGCCAGCCGGAGGCGCGAAGGCCGCAGGCCGGGCACAGGCCGCAGCCGCGGCCCCAGTCGAACAGCTTGTTGCGCTCGCCGAGGGTGCAGCTGGCGGTCTCCTCGCGGATCAGTTCGACCAGCACGTCGCCGCCGAGGTCGTGCGCCAGCTGCCAGGTCGCCGCCTTGTCGAGGCGCATCAGCGGCGTCTCGATCGCCACCGGGTGGTCCATGCCCAGCGACAGCGCCACCTGAAGCGCCTTGAGCGTGTCGTCGCGGCCGTCGGGGTAGGCGGAGAAGTCGGTCTCGCACATGCCGCCGACCAGGACCTGGATACTGCGGCGGTAGGCCACCGCGGCGGCGTAGGTGAAGAACATCAGGTTGCGGCCGGGGACGAACGTCGGCGGCAGGCCCTTGGAGCTCATGCGGGCGGCCGCCTCCGGCGTCAACGCGGTCTCGGCCAGCTGGCTCATTTCGCGCAGTTCGGCGCGGTGATCGATGCCGAGCCTGGCGTTCCACGACGGAAACAGCCGGCGCAATGCGGCGATGAAGCCGAGGCGGGCGTCGGCCTCGATGCTGCGCCGCTGCGTGTAGTCGAAGCCGATGGTCTCGACCCGCTCGAAGCGCGCCAGCGCCCAAGCCAGGCAGGTGGCCGAATCCTGGCCACCGGACAGCAGCACGAGCGCGGCGTTCTTCATCACGCAAGTTTAGAAGTGCGCTCGCGCATTGGCGCGAGTCGCCGCGACCGGCCGCAGCCTCCGGTGGCGGTGGCGGCCGCAGTCCCGCTCGTCTGGCGGCGCCGGCCGGCCGGTGCGCGCTCGGTCGATCGGACTAACCGGAATTCGTGTTGCGTCCGTGATTAACCCCGGCGGGCCGGGCCGGCCGTTCAATGGCCAACGACCTTCGTCTCGAGGAGTTTGGCCATGTTGACCAGGATCCTGCTTGCCGCCGCCGCTCTGGCGAGCGGCTGCGCCACCGGGTCTCCGCCGCGGCCGGTGCTGGCCGACGTCGCGGTGATCGACCGCGCCAGCGGCCAGACGCTTCCGGTGCACGACCATCGCGGCGAACGCTGGATCGCCGGCACGCCGGGCAGCTCCTACTCGATCGTCCTGCACAACCGTGGGGCCGAGCGGGTGCTGGCGGTGCTGTCGGTCGACGGCGTCAATGCCATCACTGGCCAGACCGCCGCCTGGGACCAGAGCGGCTACGTCCTCGACCCGGGCCAACGGGCCGAGATCCGCGGCTGGCGCAAGAGCCAGGAACGGATCGCCGCCTTCGAGTTCACCGCCCTGCCCGACTCGTATGCAGCGCGGACCGGCCGGCCGGAGAACGTCGGCGTGATCGGCGTGGCGCTGTTTCGCGAGGCGCCACGTCCGAAGGCGCAGGTTGCGCCGGGCATCGCCGGCGGCCGCGACGCGCCCGGCGCCGCTGCCGAGGCGGCCGGCCGCGCCGACACCGCCCCGCAGCCGGCGCCGCGACTCGGCACCGGCCACGGGCGCAGCGAATCCTCCTATGTCCAGTTCACCCGCTTCGAGCGCGCCGCCCCGCGGCCGGACGACGTCGTCGTCATCCGTTACGACAGCCGCGCCAACCTGGTGGCGATGGGCATCATCGGGCCGCAGCCGCCGTGGCGCGCCGAGCCGTTTCCCGGCGTGGCGGGCTTCGTTCCCGATCCGCCGCGTCCGTGACCCCTTGACCGCGCAGCCGATGCCGGGCGCGGCCGCGGCCGCGCCGATAATCCGGCGGGTGCCGATCGAGCATGCGCCCGGTTCCGATGTCGACGCCGCCAGCGACGAGGCGCTGCTCGCCGGATTCGCCGCCGGCGATGCCGGCGCCTTCGCGCAGCTGTACCAGCGCCACGAACGGCCGGTGTTCCGCTTCCTGCGCCGCTCGATCGGCGACGATGCCGCGGCGCAGGATCTGATGCAGGAGGTCTGGCTCGCCGTGATCCGCAATGCCGCCACCTTCGAGCCGCGCGCCCGCTTCACCACCTGGCTGTACGGCATCGCCCGCAGCCGGCTGATCGACCACTGGCGGGCGCGGCGCGACACCGTTTCGCTCGACCAGGAGGCAGCCAACGACGGCGCGGCGGCGCTGATCGACGGGCTCGCCGCCGGCGCCGACTGCGAGCCCGAGGTGCGGGCGATGTCGCGGGCGGAAGCGCTCGCCTTCGTCGCCGCCGTCGAACAGCTTCCGCCGGCGCAACGCGAGGCGTTTCTCATGCACGCCGAAGGCGGCCTGACGGTGGAGGAAGTGGCGCAGGCAAGCGGTGTCGGCCGCGAAACGGCCAAGAGCCGGCTGCGCTACGCCATGACCCGCCTGCGCGCGGCGATGGAGCCGTGGCGATGAGCGGCGGAACGGAGCATCCGGCGGTGCCGCTGGCGCGCGCCGACGAGCAGCGCGTGCTCGCCGCGTACCGCGCCGCCAGCGCCGCGCTCGACGAGGCGCCGTCGGCCGACACGCGCGCCGCCATTGTTGCTGCCGCCGCGCGCGCTGCCGGCAGCCGGCCGCGGCCGATCGGCCAGCCACGCCGCTGGCGCCTGCCGCTGGCGGCAGCCGCCAGCGTGCTGGTGGGAACGATCGCCCTGCTGATCGCCACCCGGGTCGAACAGCCACCCGCCGGCGGCGAGGCCGACGCCGTGGCGGACGCAGTGCCGCGCACGCCGGCGCCGGCCGCGCCGGAGGTTGCGGCGGCATCTGGGCAGAACCAGGCGGCGGCGCCGCAGACGCCCCGCGTCGAGCCGCCGGCGCCAACGGCGCCATCGGCGGGCGCACCGGCGGCGGCCAAGGCCGCTCCATCCGGCGCGGCACTTTCCGGGCGCCGTGCCTTGCCGCAGCCAGGATCCCCTCCGACGCCGCCGGCTCCGCGGACGGTCGACGCGTTCCCTGCCGCCGCCCCAACTGCGGGCGGCGCCCCGGCAACAGCCGCGCCTGGGCAGGCGCTTGGATCGACGGCGGAATCCTCGGCCGGTGCCGGCCAGCCAAGGCCCGCGCCGCCGCCCCCGCCCGCGGACGCGCGCGGCGCCGCCCCTGCTCCGGCGGTCGCAGCCCCGGCACCGGCGCGGCTGTCGAGCGAGTTGCGTCGAGACAGCGCCGCCGAAACTGAGGCGCCATGGCGGTCAAGGACCGAGACCTGGATCGAACGGATCGTCAAGCTGCGGGCCGAGGACCGCCACGCCGAGGCCGACGCCGAACTCGCCGCCCTGCGGGCGCGCCATCCCGACCTGCGCCTGCCCGCATCCGTACTGCCGCCCGAGCCGCGCTGATCGATCGATCGCGCCGGTCCGCCGCGCGTGGGGAGCGCGGCGACGCCTTGCTATCCTCGACCGCAAATACCGACGAGGAGACTCCAATGAAGCTCTACTACAGCCCCGGCGCCAGTTCACTCGCGTCGCACATCGCGCTGCGCGAAGCCGGGCTCGCCTTCGAGGCCGAGCGCGTCAGCCTGAAGACGAAAAAAACGGCGGGCGACGCCGACTTCAACCGCATCAACCCCAAGGGCTACGTGCCGACGCTGCAGTTCGAGGACGGCACCGTGCTGACCGAGGGCCCGGCGATCATGCTGTGGGCCGGCGACCAGGTGCCGGAGAAGCGGCTGACACCGCCGCCAGGGACGATGGAGCGCTATCACCTGATCGAGTGGCTCAACTTCATCGCCACCGAACTGCACAAGAACTTCAGCCCGCTGTTCGACCCGTCGGCGCCGGACGCGGCCAGGCAGTCGGCGCGGGCGCGTCTCGAGAAGCGGCTCGACTACGCGAACAAGGCGCTCGGCGACGCGCCGTTCGTCGTCGGCGAGCACTTCACGGTCGCCGACGCCTACCTGTTCACCGTGCTCGGCTGGGGCCGGTTCGTCGACATCGACCTCGCCCGCTGGCCGAATCTCGCCGCCTACTCCGGCCGCATCGGCGCGCGGCCGAAGGTCGTCGACACGCTGAAGGCGGAAGGGCTGCTGAAGGCCTGACCGCCGGCCGCCGCCGTGCCCATCGCGGCGCCGCCCCTGGTTCTGCTCGACTCTGTGACGCAGGTCGAGCCGCGGCACGAAGGCTGCCTCGTCGTCACCGGCTCGCACGGCGGCGCCAGCGTCGTGCCGTACGCGCGCGCGGTGCGCGCGTGGCTCTATGTGTTCAACGATGCCGGCGTCGGCAAGGACGGCGCCGGCATTGCCGCGCTCGGCCTGCTGCGGGCGGACGGCATCGCCGCGGCGACGGTGGCGCATTCCTCGGCGCGCATCGGCGAGGCGGCCGACAGCTGGGAGCATGGGGAGGTGACGCACGTGAACGATGCGGCGGCGGCGCTTGGTCTGCGAGCCGGGCGGTCGTTGCGCCAGCAGATCGGCATCTCCTGAGCGGTACCTTCCCCCGATGGTTGCCGTGAATTGACTCGGCGCAAGCGAACGCCCTTGCTCGCATCCGGCCCGGCGAATACATTGCCGCCATGGCCGCGCTGACGACCGCCGATGTCCTCGCCGTGCTCGCCGACGAAAGCCGGCGGCGCATCCTGCTCCTGCTCGAAGCGCACGACCTGTGCGTCTGCGAGCTGGTCAACGCCCTCGACCTGCCGCAACCGACGGTCTCGCGCCACCTGATGGTGATGCGCGACGCCGGCATCGTCGAGCAGTGGAAGGAAGGCCGCTTCTCCTTCTATCGGATCGATCCGAAACTGCCGGCCTGGGCGCGGCAGATGCTCGACGCGCTGCGCGACGGGGCCGCCCGCGAGGCGACCTACCGCGACGACCGCCGCAAGCTCACCTTGATCGCCGAGCGCTCGCCGGCTTGAGCCCGCCGGGCCCGAAGGCTTCGATCGTGAGCGAGAAGCAATCCACTGAAGCCCCGGCACGGCGCCGGTCCGTGATCTGGATCACGGGCTCATATTCGTTTCGGCGAATACAATTCCCGCATGCTCGGCGGATGGCGACCCGGCGTGGTCGGGTCGCCCCGCCCGGGGGCGGAGATCACGATGAAACAGGTCAAGGTACTCGGAACCGGCTGCGCCAACTGCCGAACGACGGTCAGGCTGATCGAGGAAGTGGCGCAGGCGCAGGGTGTGGCGGTCCAGGTCGAGAAGGTCGAGCGGATCGAGGACATCGTCGCCTCGGGCGTCATGCGCACGCCGGGCGTGATCGTCGACGGCAAGGTCGTCCATGCCGGCGGCGTGCCGAACCGCGACGCCATCGCCGGCTGGCTGCAGGCGGCCTAGATCGCTGGCGGCATCTCCCTGGGCAACGCCGATGACCAGCCTCGCGCTGACCCTGCGCCGCTGGCCGCAGCGGCAGCCGGCGGTCTTCCTGCTGCTGGCCGCCATCGTCTGGTGGGCGGCCTATCGATCGCTGGTGCCGGTATCGGAGGTGCTGGTCGCCCTGCTGCCGGTCGACCGCGACAGCCATCTCGGCGCCGCGCTCCAGTTCTTCTTCTACGACACCCCCAAGGTGCTGCTGCTGCTGACCGGGGTGGTGTTCGCGATGGGGATGGTCAATTCGTACTTCACGCCGGAGCGCACGCGGGCGCTGCTCGCCGGCCGCCGCGAAGGCGTGGGCAACGTGCTGGCGGCGAGTCTCGGCATCGTCACCCCGTTCTGCTCGTGCAGCGCGGTGCCGCTCTTCATCGGCTTCGTGCAGGCCGGGGTGCCGCTCGGCGTGACCTTCTCCTTCCTGATCGCCGCGCCGATGGTCAACGAAGTCGCGCTGGCGCTGCTGTTGGCGCTGTTCGGCTGGAAGATCGCGCTGCTGTACCTCGGTCTCGGCCTGACGGTGGCGATCGTCGCCGGCTGGGTGATCGGCCGGCTGAAGATGGAGCATCACCTCGAGGACTGGGTGCGCCAGTTGCGCGCGGTGCGGCCCGAGGCCGGCACCCTTTCGCTGACCTGGCCCGAGCGGGTCGAGGCGGGCCTGCGGTCGGTGCGCGAGATCGTCGGCCGCGTCTGGCCGTACATCCTCGCCGGCATCGCCATCGGCGCCGGCATCCACGGCTACGTGCCGCAGGACTTCATGGCCTCGTTCATGGGCCGCGAGGCGTGGTGGGCGGTGCCGCTGGCGGTGGTAATCGGCGTGCCGATGTACGCCAATGCCGCCGGCGTGATCCCGGTGGTCGAGGCGCTGCTCGCCAAGGGCGCGGCGCTGGGTACCGTGCTGGCCTTCATGATGAGCGTGATCGCGCTGTCGCTGCCCGAAGTCGTGATCCTTCGCAAGGTGCTGAAGCCCCGGCTGATCGCCGCCTTCGTCGGCGTGGTCGCCGCCGGCATCCTGCTGGTCGGCTACGCGTTCAACTTCGTGCTGGGCTGAGGCAGGGCTATGGCAGGAGCGACGCCAACAGAGCATCGACCCGGACCCGGCGGCGACGGCGGAAGCGGGCGCCCGGCTGCGGCCGCGCCTGGCGCACGCGCTGCTGCGGCATGGCGGCGGTGCTCGCGGCTGTCGGCGCGGGCGATCGCAGCCGCCTTGATCTTCACCGCGGCGACCGCGCTGGCAGTCGAGGTGAACTTTCAGCCGGTGGCACCGGGCATCTACGCCCACATTGGCGAGACGGGCGGCCGCACCCATGACAACGAAGGGCTGAACGCCAACCTCGGCCTGGTGGTGACGCCGGCGGGCAGCGTACTGATCGACAGCGGCGCGAGCTACCGCTCGGCAAGACAGATCCAGGAAGCAATCCGGCGCGTGACCGACCAGCCGGTGAAGTGGGTGGTCAACACCGGCGGCCAGGACCATCGCTGGCTGGGCAACGGCTGGTTCAAGGACCAGGGCGCCGAGATCATCGCCCACGCCAACGCGCGCGCCGACATGCAGGCGCGCGGCGGCGATCACCTGCAGGCGCTGCGCCCGGTGCTGAAGGAACGCCTCGACGGCACGGTGCCGGTGCTGCCCACGCGCTGGATCGAGGGCAACGACGTCCGCCTCGATCTCGGCGGCGTGGCCTTCGAGCTGAAGCACCGCGGCGGCGCGCACACGCCGGGCGACACGATGGTCTGGCTGCCCGACCGCCTTGTGCTGTTCACCGGCGATGTGGTCTACGTTGAGCGCCTGCTCGGCGTGATCCCGGTCAGCAACACCAGACGCTGGCTCGAAACCTTCGCCGTGATCGAACAGTTGAACCCGCGGGTCATCGTCCCCGGCCACGGCAAGGTGACCGATCTGGCCACGGCGCACGCCGATACCAAGGCTTACCTCGAAGCGCTGCGCGCGCACATGAAGAAGGCGGTCGACGACGGCACCGACATCAGCGCCGCCATCCGCGGCTTCGACGCGCAGCCTTACATGCGCCTGCTCAACGCCGCCGAACTGCATCCCGGCAACGCCAGCCGCACCTATCTGGAGCTGGAGCGCGAGTGAGCGCGCCGGGCCGTCCCAAGAGCTCACTCCGGAGCGCGCAGCGCGGAGGACAAC
>CAYLZU010000021.1:18778-20704 GCA_964388005.1 uncultured Burkholderiaceae bacterium | reverse complement strand
CGCCGACGACGTGCTGATCTCGGTCGAGCGGCCGCTGTCGATCGACTCGCCGGGGCAGATGGTGGCCTCGATCCTGAGCAAGAAGATCGCCGCCGGCTCCACTCACCTGGTGCTCGACATCCCGCTCGGGCCGACCGCCAAGGTGCGGTCGATGGTGCAGGCGCAGCGGCTGAAGAAGCTGTTCGAGTACGTCGCCCGGCACGTGGGCCTGACGATCGACGTCGTCATCACCGACGGCCGCCAGCCGATCGGCCGCGGCATCGGCCCGCGCCTGGAGGCGCGCGACGTGATGCAGGTGCTGCACGGCGACCCCAACGCGCCGGCCGACCTGCGCAACAAGGCGCTGCGGCTGGCGGGCCGGGTGCTGGAGTTCGACCCCGACCTGCGCGGCGGCGATGGCTTCGCGCTGGCCCGCGACATCCTCGATTCCGGGCGCGCCCGGCTGACGATGGCGGCGATCGTCGAGGCGCAGGGCTCGCGCGGCTTCGACTGGCGCAACCCGCCGCTGGCGCCGCTGACGCACGAGGTCGCCGCCGCGTCGGCCGGCGTGGTCACGGCGATCGACTGCGAGCGGCTGAGCCGGATCGCCCGCCTGGCCGGGGCGCCGAACGCGGCCGGCGCCGGCGTCGATCTGTTGCGCAAGATCGGCGATCCGGTAGCCTCGGGCGAGCCGCTGTACCGGATCCACGCCGAGACCCCGGCCGAGCTTCAGTTCGCGCGCGAGGTGGCCGGCCGCGCCAGCGGCTTTGCGATCGGCGAACGCGCCGCGGACGACACGGCCTTCGCCAGGGCGGAATTCTGATGATCCTTTGCTTCGACGACGAGCTCGACTTCGCCCGCGCCCTCGGCCTGGCCTCGGGGCTGCCGGTCGCCCGCATCGCCCGGCACCGTTTCCCCGACGGCGAACTGAAGCTGACGCTGCCGCCGCGGCTCGACGCCGAGGTGCGCATCCTGCGTTCGCTGCACCAGCCGAACGAGAAGCTGGTCGAACTGGTGCTCGCCGCCCGGGCGGCGCGCGACCTCGGCGCCCGCGAACTGACGCTGGTGGCGCCGTATCTCGCCTACATGCGCCAGGACGCCGCCTTCCGGCCGGGCGAGGTGGTGAGCCAGAAGGTGATCGGGCGGCTGATCGGCGAGCTGTTCGATGCCGTGATCACCGTCGATCCGCACCTGCACCGCATCGCCACGCTCGACGAGGCGGTGCCGTTCGCGCGCAACGTGGTGCTGTCGGCGGCGCCGCTGATCGGCCACTTCATCGCCATGCGCAACCGCAATCCGATGCTGGTCGGGCCGGACGCGGAATCGGCGCAGTGGGTGCACGTGGCCGCCACCTACAACGGCCTGCCGTGGGCGGTGTGCCGCAAGAGCCGTCACGGCGACACCGAGGTCGAGGTCGAGCTGCCGGCGGACGAGATCCGCGGCCGCGAGATCGTGCTGATCGACGATGTCGCCAGCAGCGGCCACACGCTCGCGGCGGCGGCGCGGCGGCTCGCCGCCGCCGGCGCGGCGCGCATCGATGCCGTGGTCACCCACGCCGTGCTGGCCGCCGATGCCGGCGCGGTGCTCAAGAGTGCCGGCATCTCCGAGTTCTGGAGCACCGACACGGTGCCGCACCCGAGCAACGCCATTTCGATCGTGCCGCTGATCGCCGACGCGCTGCGGCCGGCGTGAAGCCATAACGGCGCACCGCCGGTGCGCCGATGATGCTCGCTGCGCTCGCGATGACGACGGCTGCGCCGTCTATGACTGCCCCTCGCCTCCGGGTGCCGCTCATCAGCGCGCCGCGCCGTCGTCGCGGCCGAAGGCAGCGTCCCCCATCATGAAAAAAGGCCCGCAGCGCGGGCCTTTTTCTCACGGCCGGGTGAGGCTTACTTCAGGTGCTTGCTGACGAACTTGGTCAGCTCGAACATGTCGGCCTTGGCCTTG
>CAYLZU010000021.1:12298-18768 GCA_964388005.1 uncultured Burkholderiaceae bacterium | reverse complement strand
GACGGCGTCCTGCAGCTTGTTCTTCTTGATGTAAGCCCAGATCTTGCTCGTCACCTCGGTGCGCGGCATCGGCGAGGAGCCGATGATCGCCGCCAGCGGGCCCGACGGGGTCAGCGGCTTCATGAACGCCGCGTTCGGCTTGCGCGCCGCCTTCTTGGCGGCCTTCTTCGGTGCTGCCTTCTTGGCGGCGGCCTTCGGCGCCGCCTTCTTCGCGGTTGCCTTTTTCGCCGTTGCCTTCTTCGGCGCCGCCTTCTTGGCCGGAGCCTTCTTCGCTGTCTTCTTCGCTGCTTTCTTCGTTGCCATCCAGTTCTCCTCGATAGAGTTCGCGGTCCACAGCGACAGCGTTCTCGACCGGTGTTCGCGCGAGAGCGCTCTCGTTGCGTGACGCGAAAACTAAAGCGATTTCCCTCTGGGCGCAAGCATTTTCAGAGGGAAAACGCCGCGCCGCTGGCCTGCGCGCAACGATTTTCAGAGGGAAAACCGACACCGACGCCGCGAAAGGCGCCCGAACCGCCCGCGAACGAGGCCCAAGATGTTGGATCCCGGCGGCCTCCGAGGTCGATATCTTGTGCCGGTTGTGGCACGCGGGATCCGCCTTTCGGTTCAGGCGGCGTCGCCGGCGGCGCGCCGCTCGAGCTCGGCCACCATGCGCGCGATCCGGTCGGCAAGCTGCTCCGTGCTGACCTGCTCGCGCAGCCGTTCGACCAGCAGCGGGAAGGCGAACGGCGTCGGCTGCTGCAGGTGGCGGTACACCGGCCGCATCGAGCGCATCCGCGCCAGCGCCGAGCGCAGGCGGGCGAGCTCCAGCTCCTGCTCCAGCACCTCGCGGTCGGCCTGCGCCAGCAGCAGGTTGCCGCGGTCGTACTTGCGGAAGACCTCGTAGAAGAGCTGGCTGGAGGCCTGCAGTTGCTTCAGCGACTTCGGCTGTCCCGGAAAGCCCTGGAAGACGAGCCCGGCGACGCGGGCGATCTCGCGGAAGCGCCGCTGCGCCAGTTCGCCGGCGTTCAGGCTCGCCAGCACGTCGTCGAGCAGGCCGGCTTCGCGCAGCAGGCCGTGCACCGGATCGCCGGCGCCCGCCCATAGCCTCCGCCAGTCGATGTCCTCCGCCGACAGCAGTTCGAAGCCGTAGTCGTTGACCGCGATCGAGAACGTCGACGGCTGCTGCTGCCCGACCCGCCACGCCAGCAGGGAGGCCAGCCCGAGGTTGGCGTGGCGGCCGGCGAACGGATAGACGAACAGGCTCCGCCCGTCGCGGCTGCGCAGCGACTCGACCAGCAGCCTTTCGCGCCCCGGCAGCGCCGACCAGCGCGACTGAAGCTCGAGCAGCGGCCGCGTCAGCCGCAGCTCCGGGGTGTCGAAGGTTCCCGCCGCGGCGCCGTCGAGCTCGGCCAGCACGGCGTCGGCCAGTTCACCCGACAGCGGCATCCTGGTGCCGGCCCAGCGCGGCACGTTGCCGCTCTTCTTCTTCGCCGGGGCGACGAAGGCGGTCATCTCGTGCACCCGCACCAGCTCCAGACGGCGGCCGGCGAAGGTGAAGACATCGCCCCTGCGCAGGCGGGCGACGAAGCTTTCCTCGATATGGCCCAGCTTCGCGCCGTTGGCGAAGCGCACCAGCATCGACGCGTCGGCGACGATCGTGCCAACCGACATCCGGTGCCGCCGCGCCACATGCGCATCGGGCACGCGATACAGGCCGTCGGCGTCGGGCGCGATACGGCGGTACTCCGGATAGGCGGCGAGCGACTCGCCGCCGCGGCCGGCGAAGTCGAGCACCCAGTTCCACTCGTCGTCGGACAGCCCGGCGAAGCTGGCGGTGTCGCGCACTTCGGCCAGCAGGTCGCGCGCCGCGAAGCCGGTGCCGAGCGCCACCGTGACGACGTGCTGCACCAGGACGTCGAGCGGTTTCGACGGCACGGCGCGCGGCTCGACGCGGCCGGCGGCAGCGGCCTTGCGCGCCGCCGAAGCCTCGACCAGTTCGAGCGCGTTGGTCGGCACCAGGGTCGCCCGCGACACCCGCCCGGGCGCATGGCCGCTGCGGCCGGCGCGCTGCAGCAGCCGCGCCACGCCCTTGGCGCTGCCGACCTGCAGCACCCGTTCCACCGGCAGGAAATCGACCCCGAGGTCGAGGCTGCTGGTGGCGACCACCGCGCGCAGCCGCCCGTCCTTCAGGCCTGCTTCGACCCAGTCGCGCACCTCGCGGTCGAGCGAACCGTGGTGGATCGCGATCAGTCCGGCCCACTGCGGCCGCGCCTCCAGGATCGCCTGGTACCAGAGCTCGGCCTGCGAGCGGGTATTGGTGAACACCAGCGTCGTGCCGGCGGACTCGATCTCGCGCAGCACCGGCTCCAGCATCCGGATGCCGAGATGGCCGCCCCAGGGAAAGCGGCCAGGATCGTCGGGCAGCAGCGTGTCGATCACCAGCGGCTTGTCGATCCGCCCCTGCACCAGCGCGCCGGCCTCGCGCGCCAGCAGCGCCCGCATCGCCTCCTCGAGGTTGCCGAGGGTGGCGGACAGGGCCCACACCGGCAGCGGCGTCGTGAAGCGGCGCAGCCGCGCCAGGGCGAGCTGCACCTGCACGCCGCGCTTGCTCCCCAGCAGCTCGTGCCACTCGTCGACGACGACCATCGCCAGCGACGCGAACAGCTCGCGGCAGTCGGCGCGGGCGAGCAGCAGCGACAGGCTCTCGGGCGTGGTCACCAGCACCTCCGGCAGGCGCCTGCCCTGCCGCGCGCGTTCGGCCGAATCGGTGTCGCCGGTGCGCACGCCGACCCTCCAGTCGAGGCCCAGATCCGCCAGCGGCGCCGCCAGCGCGCGGGCGGTGTCGGCAGCCAGCGCCCGCATCGGCGTGACCCACAGCAGCCGCAGGCCGCCGGCGCCGATGGTGCCGGCCAGGGCGCGATTCAGCAGCCCGAAGTAGACGGCGTAGGTCTTGCCGGCGCCGGTGGTGGCGTGCAACAGACCGGAGCGGCCGGCCTCGATGTGCTCCCAGACCTCGCGCTGGAACGGAAACGGGGCGAGCCCCTGCGCCGCGAACCAGCCGTCGGCGCTCGGCAGCACGAGCTGGCCGGCGGCCCGATCGCGCCGCGCCGGCGGCGGCGCGCCGGCCGCAGCCTCCAGCTGCGCCCGCGCCTCGCGCGCGGCCTTCGCCCGCCGCGCCCGCAGCTGGGTACCGACATTCGATCCGGGAGGCAGGCGGCGCATGCGGCGGCGATGCTACCGAGCGCCTCGCCACGGCATGGCCGTCAATGCGGCCGACCGCGGGCCGGCTTCGGCGGCAGCGCAGTAGAGCGGCAGCCGGCTTCCCAACGCAAACGCCGCCCGAGGGCGGCGTCTGCGACCGGCAAAGGCAGCGGGCTACTTGATGGCGAGGATCTTCATCGCCTTGGCCAGCGTGTCGATCGACTCCTGGTGCTTGCCGGCGTTGTGGAGCTTCTCGCCCTCGGCGCGGTACTTCTTGACCTCCGCCATCTGCTCGGCGCTGAGCTTCGGGTTCTTGGCGAGCGCTTCGTCGATCTTCTTCATGTCCTGCGGGCAGTGAAACGCGAATGCGGTGCCGGAGGCGGCGAGCAGCGCCGCGGCGGCGAGGGCGGTGAGTTTCATCGATCCGTCTCCATGACGATGGCGCGTGCACCTGCACGCCGGCGGCAGTCTAGGTCCGCCCGCCGGCGCCAAACCCACGCGCGAATGCGGGGCAAGGCGGCGCGGCTCAACTCCGCACGGTGGCGATCCAACCCTCGACCGCGTCGACCGCCGCCGGCAGGCCGAAGTCGGGGGCGCCGCGATCCGCGCACCACGCCGCCTGCAGGGCGCACAGCAGCGCATCGAGCGCGTCGCCGCCGGCGTCGTCGATGCAGCGCTGCGCCAGCGGCGACGGCACCGACACTTCGATGCCGAGCGGCGCGCCCTCGGCCAGCGCGCGCAGGATGGCGGAGCGCGCAGCGCGGCGCGGCGCAGCGGACTCCGCCGTGTCGTTCTTGTAGCGGCGCAATCGCAGCTGCTTCGCCGCCACGCCCGGATAGGCCTCGACGGCGATGCGCGAATCGGCGTTGTCGCGCAGGCGGGGAACTCGCACGCCGGCGGCAGCCAGCCTCGGCGCGCCTTCGAAGAACATCAGCCCGACCGGAGGGTTGATCGCGTGGCGTCGCAGCGGGTCCATCGTCTTCAGCGGACTGTGCGAGCGGGCAAGCGCGTCGACCGCCCGATGCTTGTCCCGCGGCCTGCCCTTCGCGGCGGCGAACGCCGGATGGGCGATGGCGCAGAAGCCCTCGCGCCCCAGGCTGGCGGCCCAGGCCACGAGCGACTCCCAGTCGCACGCCGGCGTGTGCCGATCGACGAACCGCCGCGGCAGGCCGAACGGGAAGTCGAACCCGCCGACCCACGGACCGGGAGTGGCCAGAAACGAGTCGAACGAGGCGAAGTCGGCCAATCGTTCGATCGAGTCGATGGCGAGCGTTCGCCGGCGCAGCCGACCGGCAGCGACCACGATCGGCTTGCGCGGCCCCGGCCGGCTGGTGAAGTCGACGCCCAGAATGCGCATCGTCCTCAGCGGCTCAAGCCAGTCAGCGCCGGCAGGCGGGCCGGCGCGACGGCACCGCGCCGCCGTTCGTCGAGTTGGCTGCCGGTTCGGCGCGGGCCGTCCGTGGCGTCGCCCATGCGATGGCACGCGCCCGCCCGGATGTCGTGACGGTCGCTTTCGAGGGCCGCGTTCACCGCCGCGCAGCACAATGTGCGCCGCGGATCGGTCCGGCGGCAGCAGGCCGCGCCGGCGATCCTGCCTGCGCCGCCGAGCCGGCCGGGAGCCGGATGCAACCCACTACGCGCCGCCGGCGCCGGACAGCGCCTGCGGCCGTGCCGGTGCGGCGCGAGCCCGATCAGGGCAGGGCCGGAGCCTTGTAGGGCTCGTCGCTGGTGAGCGACGTCAGGAACGCCACCAGCTGGCGGATCTCCTGGTCGGTCAGTTTGGTGTCGACCAGCATCGCGCTCTTGTTCGGGTCCTTGCCGCCGCCGCTCGCCATGTAGCGCACTGCCTCCTCGAGCGTGGCCCGGCTGCCGTCGTGGAAGTACGGGCCGGAGATGGCAACCGAGCGCAGCGTCGGCGTCTTGAAGGCCGAGTTGTCCTCCGGCTTCTTGGTCACGCCACCGCGCCCGAGATCGGGCTTAGGCTTGCCGGCTTCGAGCCCGATGTTGTGGAAATTGAAGTCCGAATACGCCGGCGGCGTGTGGCAGACGGCGCAGCGGGCCTTGCCCATGAACAGGTCAAAGCCGGCGCGCGCGTCGGCCGAGACGGCGTTCTTCTGGCCCATCTCGTAGCGGTCCCACGGCGACAGGCCGCTCACCTTCGCCCGCAGGTAGGCGGCCAGCGCCTTGACGATGGTGTCCTGCGTCGGCGGGCCGCCGAAGACCTTCTGGAACTCGGCGACGTAGGCGGGCACGGCGGCGATGCGCGCCGTCGCGATCGCCGGATCGGCGCTGATCTGCACCCGCCACGCCGCCAGCACCTGCGCTTCGAGGGTCGGCGCGCGCCCGTCCCAGTAGAAGGCCGTCGCGTAGCCGACGTTGTACATGGTCGGCGAATGGCGGGTGTTCATGTCGCCGTTGTCGCGCCGTGACAGCACCTGGCCGTCGGTCCAGCCCTTTTCCCGCACGTGGCAGGTGGTGCAGGCCATCTTGCCGCTGCCCGACAGGCGCGGATCGATCCACAGCTTGGCGCCGAGCGCCACCTTCTCCGGCGTCGTGGGGTTGTCGGCGGAACTGACGACCGGCGGCAACTGCGACAGCCGCGGCCCGCCGCTGGCGCCACCGTCGTCACGGCTGGCACAGGCGGCGGCGAGCAGTGCGCCGGCGGCCGACAGGGCGATGAGCAAGGATGTACTGCGCATGGTTTCCTCCGTCACGGACTGGCAGGCGATGCCGATGGCCTCGCGGGCGTTCGTCGCGGCCGCCGTCACCGCGCAGACGCGGCGATGACGGTCGGCAAGACGCCCGGCCCCTCTGCTTTACGCAGGTAGGATCATTCACGGATGCACGGCATCGGGCAAGCCCGCGTCCGCAGGCGCGCTTCGCCTGCCGGCGCGCGGTCGCCGTCGCCGAGCCCTTCGACGCCGAGAGTCCGGACGTGGACAAACTGCTCCTGGCCCTTGATCGGCTGGGCCATGTACGGCGAATTGCAGGTCTCGTCGGCACGCGCGCCGAACGCCAGGGCGCCGACGACCGTCAACACAAGATACCCCCAGCCGGACTTCGTCGTTCCCTCCTCGATGGGCAGCGTCCCGCACGGCGATGGATTGGCACTTCCTCTTTGCCGTGCGACTGCGCGCAGGCAACTCCATGTGTTCCTTGCCGCAATCCGGCGATTGATTCAGGCCGCGGCGACCTCGGTCGCCGCTTGCGCGGGGCTCACCGATCGACCGCGTCCTCGAGCAGCGCCCGCAGCGACGCCAGCGTGTCGGCCTCGTGCAGCGGCTTGTCGT
>CAYLZU010000021.1:8851-12198 GCA_964388005.1 uncultured Burkholderiaceae bacterium | reverse complement strand
GCATCGCGGGGCGGCCGGTCCCACACCGCGAAGGTGTAGTCGGTGTACAGGCTCGCCCGCCGGCCGTGGCCGCGCTGCGCGTAGACCAGCACCGCGTCGGCGCTCATCGGCTCGATCTTCCACTTCCACCAGGTGCCGACATCGCGGGTGCGGCCGACGCCGTAGCGCGAGCCCGCCTGCTTGAGCATCAGCCCTTCGACGCCGCGGGCGCGGCTGCCGGCGCGAAGCCCTGCCAGTTCCTCCCACGACGCCGCCGCGACGAGCGGCGAGCACCGCAGCGCCCCGCCGCCTTCGCCAACCACGGCGGCCAGCGCCTGCCGCCGCTCGCGCTGCGTCCGGTCCCGCCAGTCCTCGCCGCAATGCTCGAGCAGGTCGAAGGCGACGAAACGGGCCGGGTGTTCGCGCAGGACCCGCGCCGTCACGCTCCGGCGCCCGATGCGCGTCTGCAGCCGCGCGAACGGCGCCGGATGCCCGTCAGCCGCGTCCCAGACGAGGATCTCGCCGTCGAGCACGGTGCCGTCGGCCAGGCCCGCCGCCGCCTCGACGATCTCCGGGAAGCGCTCGCCAATCAGTTCCTCGCCCCGTGACCACAGCCAGGCGCGGCCGGCACGGCGGACCAGCTGCGCCCGGATGCCGTCGTACTTCCACTCCACCAGCCAGTCGCGAACGTCGCCGAGCGACTCGACAGCCGCCGCCAGCGGATGGGCGAGGAAAAACGGATACGGCCTGCCGTCATCGGCGCGCGGCGCACCGGCGGGTGCCAGCAGGGCGCGGAAACCATCAGCGGTCGGCAGGGCGGCATCGTCGGTGGCGCCGACCAGTCGCTGCGCGATCAGCCTGGCGTCGACACCGGCGACGCGAGCCAGCGCGCGCGTCACCAGCAGCCTGCTGACGCCGACGCGGAAGCCGCCGCCGATCAGCTTGATCAGCAGGAAGCGCTCGGTCGCATTCAGCTCGTCGGCATGGCGGCGCAGCGCCGACAGCACGTCTTCGGGCGCACGGCCGCGCAGCGGCAGCAGCCGGTTTTCGATCCAGTCGGCCAGCCCCACGGTCGTTTCGCGGTTCGGCGGCGGCAGCAGGTGGGCGATCGTCTCGGCGAAATCGCCGACGGCCTGGTAGCACTCCTCGAACAGCCACTGCGGCAGGCCGGCGGCGGCCATGGCGAACGCCCGCAGTTCGCGCGTGCGCACCACCTGTCGCGGCTTGCCGCCGGCGAGGAAGTACACCGCCCAGGCGGCGTCGCCGGCTTCGGCCTCGCCGAAGTAGCGTGCCATCGCCTCGACCTTGGCCTCGGTCGACGTGCTCTCGTCGAGTTCGGCGAACAGCCGTGCAAAGCGCTTCATGCCGCGCTGGCCCCTTGTTCGGCGTCGTCGCCGTACTCGGTGGCGAACGCCTCGGCCCGCAGGCCCTGCTCGTTGAGCCAGCGCACCAGCACCTCGACGTAGCCGTGGGTGACGATCACGCGGCTGGCGCCGGTGGCGGCGATGGCCTGCTGCAACCCCGGCCAGTCGGCGTGATCGGACAGCACGAAGCCGCGATCGAGGGCGCGGCGGCGGCGCATGCCGCGCAGCTGCATCCAGCCGGAGGCGAAGGCGTCCGAGTAGTTGCCGAAGCGCTTCAGCCACGGCGTGCCCTGCGCCGACGGCGGCGCCAGCACCAGCGCGCGGCCAAGCACCGACCTGTCGGTCACCGCGACCGCGGGCAGCGTCGGCGGCAGCGCCACGCCGCTGGCGCGATAGGCGGCATTCAGCGGTTCGACCGCGCCGTGGCAGACGATCGGCCCGATCGACGCATCGACGCCGGCGAGGATGCGCTGCGCCTTGCCGAAGGCGTAGCAGAACAGCACCGAGGCGCGGCCGGCGGCGGCATTGGCGCGCCACCAGGCATCGATCTGCGCCAACACCTCTCGATCCGGCGCCCAGCGGTACACCGGCAGGCCAAAGGTCGACTCGGAGATGAACACGTCGCACCGCACCGGCTCGAAGGGCGCGCACGTCGGGTCGGCGCCGAGCTTGTAGTCGCCCGAGGCCACCCAGACGCGACCCTGGTGCTCGATGCGGACCTGCGCCGATCCCAGCACATGCCCGGCCGGGTGCAGCGACACGCGCACGCAGTTGATCCCGACCGGCTCGCAGTAGGCCATCAGTTGCAGGCTGATATCGCCGAGCCGCGCGCGCAGGACGTGGCCGGCGTCGAAGGCCGCGAGATAGGACGCGTGGCCGGCGCGCGCATGGTCGGCGTGCGCGTGCGTGATCACGGCGCGCTCGACCGGCCGCCATGGGTCGATGTGGAAGCCTCCCGCCGGGCAGTACAGGCCTTCGGGCCGCAACGTGATCAGGTCGGCGCAGGTCATGGCACGTTCATCGGTCAGCCATCGGCTTCATCCGCCCGGACGGGCTGCGTCGGGGGCAGGAGCGCGGCAACAATAGCGGCGGATCCGACACCCATGACCGGCGCCCTCGTCTTCGCCGCCATTGCAACGCTGGTTGGCGGCCTGCTGTTCGTCGGCTGGCGCCGCCGCCAGCGCGAGCGGTTCATCGACGGCTATGTCTTTCCGCCGGGCATCCGCGAGCGGGTCCGCAGCCGCTATCCGCATCTGGACGACGAGCAGCTCGACCTCGTATTCGGCGCGCTGCGCGAGTACTTTCACCTGTGCCGCAAGGCCGGCAGGCGACTGCTGGCGATGCCGTCACAGGCGGTCGATGCCGCCTGGCACGAATTCATCCTGTTCACGCGCAACTACCAGCATTTCTGCCGCCACGGCGTCGGCCGCTTCCTGCACCACACGCCGGCCGAGGCGATGAAGAGCGCCACCGAGGCCGGCGACGCCATCAAGCGCACCTGGGCGCTCGCCTGCCGCCGCGCGGGGATGGACCCCTCGAAGGCGAGCGCCCTGCCGCTGCTGTTCGCCATCGACGGGCAACTGGCGATCGCCGACGGCTTTCGCTACGAGCTGGACTGCACCCGGGCGCTGGCCGCCGCGCAGAGTGCGGCGGTGTACTGCGGCACGCACATCGGCTGCGGCGCCGGTTGCGGCGGAGGGTGCGCGGGAAGCGGCTGCAGTGGCGGCGGCGATGGCGGCTGCGGCGGCGGCGGCGGCGACTGAATCAGCCGCGGCGGCGACAGAGCCCGGAGCAGCACCGCAGCCTGGACGGCATACGCCCGGCACCGCCCCCGGGGCGGCATCGGGCGTCGAGGGGGATCAGCGCGACAGCGCGCGCGAGATCAGTTCCACCTCGCGCGTACCGGCTCCTTCGGGATGTGATGCCGGCCGCGCAACGCTGCGTTTCACCGCGTGGCCGTCTTCGGTGCTGGTCCGGATCACCTGCTCCTCGCCGTTGACGTTG
>CAYLZU010000021.1:0-8751 GCA_964388005.1 uncultured Burkholderiaceae bacterium | reverse complement strand
CGACGGCGGGGTTGTCGTGGCGTCGGCGCCGGTGCACCCTTGCGGCCTGATCGATCGCCCGAGCCCACGCCATGTCCGATGCCATCGTTGTCCAGGATCGCGAAGAGCTGATCTACCTGCTGTGCGAGGCGGCCGAGTTCGAGCACTCGGTGATGTGCTCGTACCTGTACGCGCAGTGGTCGCTGAAGCGCGATGCCGCCGAGGGCGTGACCGCCACCGAACTGGCGGCGATCGAACGCTGGCGCCGCTCGCTGGCGCAGGTCGCGCTCGAGGAGATGCTGCACCTGGCGCTGGTGAACAACCTGCTGGCGGGAATCGGCGCCGCGCCGCATCTGTGGCGGCCGGCGTTCCCGGTGCGCGCCGGCCACTTCCCGGCCGACGTGGTGATGAACCTGTCGCCGTTCGGCGAAGCGGCGCTCGACCACTTCATGTTCATCGAGCGCCCGGAGGGCCTGGCGATCGCCGATGGCGCGGGCTTCGACCACCCGGCCCACTACCAGCGCGTCGCCCGCCCGGACATGCTGGCGCCGTCGCCGCAGGACTACGCGAGCCAGGGGCACCTGTACCACGGCGTGCTGCAGGGGCTGGCGCGGCTGGTCGAGCAGCTGGGCGAGGAGCGGGTCTTCGTCGGCCACGGCCAGGCGCAGGTGTGCATGGACGAGTACGGCCTGCCGGGCCTGTTCAAGATCGACGATCTCGCGGCGGCGCGGCGCGCGGTGGAGCAGGTCGTGACGCAGGGAGAGGGCGCGCCGGCGCATCGCGACGATTCGCACTTCGCCCGCTTTGCCGCCATCCGGCAGGAGCTCGCCGCGCTGCGCGCCGCGCGTCCCGGCTTCGAGCCTTCGCGGCCGGTGGCCCGCAACCCGGTCCTCGGCGCGGTCGCCGTGGCGCCGGACTGCCTGCGCGTCACCGAACCGCGGGCGGCACGGGTGGTCGACCTGGGCAACTCGGTCTACGCGCTGACGATCCGGGTGCTGTCGCAGGTGTTCGCGCCGGCGCCGCTGCCGCGCGAACTGAGGCGGTCGCTGTCGGCGGCGAGCACGACCCTGATGACGGTGCTGACGCGGATCGCCGACGCGGCCACGCGCCTGCCGGCGAGCGCGGCAGCGCCCGGCCTGACGGCGGCGCCGAACTTCGAGCTGCCGGGATCGACGGGCCAGCTCGTGCAGCAGACCGCCGCCGGCATCCTCGGCGAGCGGACGGCCGAACTCGCGGCGGCGGCGCGACGGCTGGCGCGCGAGGTGCCGCTGCCAGGCGTCGCCGACGATCTCGACGCCGTCGCCCGCCGCTTCGAGCAGATGCACGCCCGCTACGAGGGGCACATCGGCGAGGCGGTCGATCGCGTCGCGCGGATCAGCACCCCGGAGCCTTCAGTCGCGCCGGCGGCGGAACTGCCGGATGGGGCGACGGACGCCAACAGCCGCAACGTCGCCTGCACGCGCGAGATCACGCTGCGCTTCGACGGCCGCCGCTGCATCCACTCCCGCCACTGCGTGCTGGAGGCGCCGACGGTGTTCCTCGCCAATACCCCCGGCGCGTGGATCCATCCGGAGTCGACCAGCGTCGAGCACTGCGTGCGGGTGGCGCACAACTGCCCGTCGGGCGCCATCACCTACGAACGCCACGACGGCGGGCCGCAGGAGGCGGCGCCGAGCGTCAACGTCGTGCGCGTACGCGAAAACGGTCCCTACGCGGTCAGCGCGCAGATCGAGCTGCCGGGCGCGAGCGAGCTGCGGGCCACGCTGTGCCGCTGCGGCCGGTCGAAGCGCAAGCCCTACTGCGACGGCAGCCATGCGGCGGCCGGATTCGTCGCCACCGGCGAGCCGGCCACTCTGCCGTCGGAGCCGCTCGCCGAACGCAGCGGGCCGCTGGCGATCACGCCGCTCGCGAACGGCCCGCTGCAGCTGTCAGGCAACGTCGAGATCTGCGCCGGCACCGGCCGCACCGTGCTGCGGACGCAGTCGGCGCGGCTGTGCCGCTGCGGCGGCTCGGAGAACAAGCCGTTCTGCGACGGCACGCACGCGCGGATCGGCTTTCGGTCGGAGGACTGACCGCGCGGCGGCCGGTCGGCGGATCGACGTCTCCGTTTCGGCGCCGCATTCAACCGGGTCGAATCCGCATCGCGAAAAATCGACTCTGACCCCATTTTTCAGTAGTCGTGGCCGCGGGCGAGGACGACGGTGGCCAGGCGGACGGCGAAGTAGGCGCACCAGTCGCGGGCGCGGGCGAGCCAGCCTCGGCGCTCGTAGTCGGCGGCGGCGACGGGGCGGGAGTCCTGCTCGATCGCCGCGTCGAGCACCGCGGCGAGGCGCTGCGCGAAGCCGCGGTCGTGGACGACGACGTTGGCCTCCAGCGCCAGCAGCAGCGAATAGGGGTCGATGTTCGACGAGCCGACCGTGGCCCACGCCCCGTCGACCACCGCCACCTTGGCATGCAGGTGGCTCGCGGTGTACTCGTGGATCTCGATGCCGCCGGCGAGCAGTTGCCCGTACAGCGCCCGCTGGGCGTGAAACTGGATCGCGTACTCGGGCTCGCCCTGCAGCAGCAGCCGCACCCGCACGCCGCGCGCGGCCATGGCGAGCAAGGCGGCGCGGAAGCGCCGGCCGGGAAGGAAGTAGGCGTTGGCGATCGTCGCCCGCTCGCGGGCGGCGTCGAACGCCTGCAGGTAGGCGCGTTCGATGGCGCGCCGGTTGCGCAGGTTGTCCCGCAGCAGCAGGGAGGCCGGCACGCCGCCGGCGATCGGCGGCGGCGCCGGCACGTCGGCGAGCCGCGGCGGCGGCCCGGCGCTGCGCAGGCCGGCGAGCCCCTGCTTCCACCACAGCCGCCGCGCCGCGAGCGCGATCGCCTGCACGATCGGCCCCTCGCAGGCGACCGCGAAGTCGAAGCGCGGCCCGAGGCGGCCGCGGGCGTGGTCCGGCACGTTGTGGTCGTCGATGATGTTGATGCCGCCGACGAACGCCAGCCGCCCGTCGACGACGGCGACCTTGCGGTGCAGCCGCCGCAGCAGCTTGCGCTGCAGCCGCCACCAGCGCTCCGGCCGGTAGATGCGCACCTTGGCGCCGTGCACGCCGAGGTCGTGCGCCAGGCGGCGGGCGTGGTCGCCGCCGCCGAAGCCGTCGATCAGCAGCCGCACCTCGACGCCGCGGCTGGCGGCGGAGGCGAGCGCGAAGGCCACCCGCAGGCCGATGTTGTCCTCGGCGAAGATGTAGGTCTCAATTTCGACCATGCGGCGGGCGCCGTCGATCGCCGCCAGCAGCTCGGGGAAGTAATGTTCGCCGTTGACCAGCAGCCGGATGCGGTTGCCGCCGTAGACGGTGGCCGGAGCCGGCCGCGGCAGGCGACCGCCCGCTTCCGGCGCAGGTTCCATCAGCGCCCGACCGGCGCCACGGCCCGCAGCCGCGCCGCCGAGCGCATCACCGCAGTTCGAGGTCGGCGATCAGCGGCGCGTGGTCGGAGCGGCGGGCCCAGGTCAGGCCCTTGGGCACTTCCACGCCCCTGACCGTGAAGCCGCGCACGTAGATGCGGTCGAGCGTCAGCCACGGCGCGAAGCTCGGAAAGGTCCGCGACAGCGACGGCGCGGCGTCGCGGCCGTTGCGCCACGGCAGCACGCGGTCGAGCACCGAACGCCGCGACGCCCACGGGCTGCCGTTGGCGCGCAGCTCGGGCACGCTGACCTCCCTCACGTCGAGCCGGCTGCGCAGCAGCTGATCGACGCGGCGCTGCCAGTCGTTGAAGTCGCCGGCGATGATCAGCGGCGCATCGTCGGGAATCTCCTGCTCGACGAAATCGGCCAGCGACGCCGCCTGCCGCAGCCGGCTGCGCTTGATCAGGCCGAAGTGGACGCAGATCAGGTGCACCTCGCGCACCTTGCGGCCGCGCGGCGGCAGCACCCGCGAGACCGCGTGCAGCATGCCGCGCTTCTCCAGCGCGTGATCGGAGATGTCGTGGTTGGTGTAGTGGCCGATCGCGTGCCGCGACAGGATGGCGTTGCCGTGGTGGCCGTGCGGATAGACCGCGTTCATGCCGTAGGCGAGGTGCTCGTAGCCGCCGCCGCCGGCGAGGAAGTCGAGCTGCCGCGCCGACGGATAGCTGGCATGGTGGCGCAACGTCTCGTTGCGGTCCTGCACTTCCTGCAGGAAGACGATGTCGGCGTCGATGGAGCCGAGCGCCAGCTTGACGTCGTGGATGCGCGGCCGCCGGCGGATGCCGGTCACGCCCTTGTGGATGTTGTAGGTCGCTACGCGCAGCTTCATCGTCGCTCGGCCGCCGCGGCGTCGTTCTCGCGCGGCGTGAAGTACAGGTCCAGCAGCCCGGCGTCGTCGAAGTGGCGGCGGCCGACGAACGCCGTCGCATGCCGCCCCCACTGCCGCATCTGCCCGGCGCTGGCGATGCCCATCGGCCAGTACAGCCAGCGCTCGGCGCGCTCGGTGCCCGGCACGAAACCGGCCGAATCGTACGCGCTGCGCGTGCCGCCCGCAGGCCAGGCGAGGGTCAACAGCAGGCGCTCGTCCAGCAGCGCGTAGGACTCGGCGCCGGATGACGGCGCCGGCCTTGCGAACACGCGCTGCAGCTCGTGTGTTCGCGCCGCGACACGCAGCACGATCCGCTCTCCCACCGCCGGCGACGGCGCCCGCTGGGGCGCGAACAGTCCCTCGTCGAGGCTGTCCGGCTGCGGCCGGACGGCCACCGCCTCGGTCGGAAAGTACATGTGCCAGCAGCCGCAGGGATGGATGCTGTCGTACACCAGCGGCGTGCCGGATTCGTCGAGCGTCACCCGCCAGACGAGGCCGTCGAGACGGCCGGCGAGGATGTCGAACGGTCCCGCAGCCGGCCGCGCCGGAAACCAGAAGCTGTAGACGAGCTGCAGCCGCACGCGGCCGGCGAAGCGCGTGTAGGCGGTGCGCACGTACGCTGCCGGCCGATCCGGATCCACGGCGATCGCCGGTGCCTCGGCTGCCGACCAGTACAGGGCGCCGATGCGGTCATCGACGCTTGCGGTGTCGATCTCCAGCGCCGGCGCGTGGCGGACGATCCACTGCGCCAGGTCGACCTGCGAGAACACCGGCAGCAGCACCGCCGACCGCGGCGGGGCGGCGAGCGCGGGCGGTGCCGAAGCGGGCTGGTAGTGCTGCACGCGGCCGGCCACCGGCAACCGGTCCAGCGGTCTTTCGAAGACCTCGAGCGTCTGCTGCTGCCAGTCGCGGATGCCGGCCGCGAAGCCGAGCCGCGTCACCGGATACAGGCCGAGGGCCCGCATCGCCAGGCTGTAGTCGTCGGGCACTTGCGCCGCCTGCCGCAGCCGTTCGAACTCGCCGCCATCGGCGATCGCGAGCACGTAGCGGCAGGCGTCGATGCCGGCGGTGCGCTCGATGGCGCCGGCATTGGCGAGTTCGGCTGCCCGCGCCTGGCGATCGGCGTATGCCATCAGTTCGCTCCAGGCGGCAAAGCCGGCGCCGCGCAGGGCGGCGGCCTCGCCGCCGAGGCTGGCGGTGAAGCGGTCGGTCCGCAGATAGGGGAATCCGGGCACGCGCGGGGCCGAGGCATCGCGCGCCCCGGCGGCATCGATGTCGCCGTCCAGCCCGCGCAGCAGCCGCGCGCACTCGCCGACATCGTCGTTGCGCTCGAGGTGGGCGCTGATCGGCGGGCTGGCGTACGGATCGACGCTGGCGCAGCCGCCGACCGCCAATGCCACGACGAGGGCGGCGAACGCCCTTGCCGTGCGGCGGAAGCTGTCGGGCAACGGACGCCGCGACCGGGTCATCGCGCCGCCTGTTCCAGCCGTCGCGCGGCGGCGCGACGTTCGACCTCGCCGGCGAGGGCGCGGAACTGCTCGGTGATGGTGCGCCGGACGACGTAGTCGCCGAGCACCGGCAGCATCGCCTGCGTCGGCTCGAACCGCGCCTCGTAGACCAGCCTGGTGCGCGAGGCGTCGACGACCGTCAGCCGGTAGCTGCCCTCGAATTCGCGCACCGTGCTGCGGCCGCGGCCGACGCCGGACGGCAGCACCGACCGCGCCTCGACCCGGACCGGCACGTCGTGCCGGACATCGAGCCACACCAGCACCGGCTGCAGGTACCAGAGGAAGCGGAATTCGCCGGCCTGCTCGACCAGCAGCCGTTCGCTGCCGCCGCTTCCGGAACGGGCCAGCACCTGGACACTGCGGATGCCGGGCACGAACTGCGGCAGGTGCTCGTAGTCGGTGATCGTGGTCCAGGCCGTGCCGCGGTCGGCCGCGAGGTCGGCCTCGGCGCGGACGACGTAGGCGGCACCGTCACGCCCGACCTCGATCCGCGGCTGCGCCGCCACCACCACTGGGGCCAGCAGCGCGATGAGCCAGCAGGCGAATCGCCTGCGCATTGGTCCACGAGAAGCAGACATCGGCGGCATCGCGCCAGTTCAACCATTGCCAGCGCCGGTGCTCGCGCGGCGCCAGTTCCGGCGCAAAGCGGTCGGCGACCAGCAGGCCGTACAGATGCTCGACATTGTGCGTGACTCCGGGCGCATAACGACGGCGCCAGTGCGGGTAGATCGAATAACGATGGCTGTAGTTCCAGTCCTGGAAGTCGGCCGCGGCGCGCGCCAGCCCCGTTTCCTCCCGCACCTCGCGGGCACAGGTCTCGGCGAGCGGCTCCTCGGGCGACGCCCGGCTGCCGGTCACCGACTGCCAGAACCCGGCGAAGTCGGCGCGTTCGAGCAGCAGCACGTCCAGCCGCGCGGTGTGGATGACCACCAGCACCGATTCGGGCAGCTTGTAGCGGGCCACTTGGCGGATCGACCGAATCCGGGAGTACCGGCGGCGCGGGCGTCAGTCGCCGAGATGCTGCGCCAGCAGCTCGTCGATGACGCCGGCGCTGGCGTACTCGCGCAGCCGTTCGAGCACCGCGCGCGGCAGTCGTTCATCCGGCCAATCGGCGGCGAGCAGCAGCGGCAGCAGCGAATCGAGCGTCCGGAAGCCGCTCTTGCGCACGATGGCGCGATCGATCCGCTCCCAGAACGCCGCGCCGACGCCGCGCAGTTCGGCCAGCGCCTGCGCATCGCCGGCCTGCGCCCGCCGCTGCGCCTCGCGCAGCGGCAGCGGCCGCAGCGGCTCGATGAAGCGCCGCTCGGCCTCGGCCACCGCCGGCAGTTCGGCGCGGCGCAGCGCCCGGACGGCGTAGTACTGCGCCAGGCTTTCCCGCGCCCACGCCGGCACCCGCGGCGGCATCGACCGCAGCAGCTGC
Source organism: uncultured Burkholderiaceae bacterium (assembly GCA_964388005.1). GTDB lineage: Bacteria > Pseudomonadota > Gammaproteobacteria > Burkholderiales > Burkholderiaceae_F > JADJWR01. The sequence goes on along the minus strand of CAYLZU010000021.1, from coordinate 1,531 downwards.
TCGCGCAGCAGCCACGCCAGCGCGAGCTCGGCGTGCAGCAGGCGGCTGTCGCTCTTTGCAGCAGACAGCAGCAGCGTGCGAAAGCCGGCGACTCCGACCGGCGCGCCATCGTCGGTCGGGCCGGTCAGCCAGACGACGGTGGTGCGCAGCGGCGCCAGCTGCCGCTCGCCCGCGGCCCGCGTCAGGTAGCGCAGGGCGCGGCCATGCGCGGCCAGCAGCCGCTGCCAGCCGATGCCGAGCGCGTCGAGGTGAACGACCTCGAATCGGCCTTCGGTGAGCGACGCCCCGGGAAGCCGGCCGATGGCCCAGTACTCGGGCAGTCCGTCCTCGGGCGGAACGACCCGCAGCTGGGTTTCGCCGGCCCGCAGGCCCCCATGGACCGGCCCGCCGTTGCTGAACTCGATCCGGCCGTCGTGCCCGGCCTCGCCCACCGGCCGCAGCAGCGACGCTGCCTCGCTGAACAGCCAGAAGCGGCCGTTGCCGTCGAACACCGTTTCGCGGGCGCGCGGATCGATGCCGGCTTCGGAAGCCGCCCGGACCGGCACGGTCCAGGCGAGCCGCGCGCAGCTCCAGCCCTGCACGAACCAGGCGCTGGCCGAATCCGGCGCCAGCGGCGCGCCGTCGCAGCGCAGATCGGCGACCTGTGGCGTCAGTCCTTCGGCGAGCCCGCGCACCTGGACGCTGAAGTCCTGCGCCCGCCGCTGCGCCGGCAGCTCGACCACGACCCGGACCACCAGCGGATCGGCAGGGTCCAGGGTGACGCGATACAGCCAGGTGTCGGCATGCGCGGACCCCGCAACGCCGAGCGCAAGCGTCGCAACCAGGCTCAATGCCGCACCACCGACGCCGTTGCTGCCCCGGCCCGAGACGCGAACAAGTCGACCAGGCATGCGGCCGATTATGCGCGGGACGTCCGCAGCGCGCGTCTGGAGTCGGTCGCCTTCTCCGGGCGTCTTGCCTCGAGCCGGCAACCGGGCACCCGTTGATGTAATGGGCCTTGCGGCGGTCAGCCTGCCAGTGCCCTTCGCTCGCACTCCCGGACCACCGCCCGCAGCTGCGCTTCGAGATTGCTGCGCACCGCCATCGAGCCGATACCCGGCGGCGGCGGATAGCGCGACACCATGATCGACGTGTAGCGCAACCGCACCGGCCCGCGCGCGGCGCCCGGTTCCAGCTCGTAGCGGCCCTCGAACGCATCGAGCGCGCGGCCCTTCAGCACGCCGAGGTCGAAGGCAAGCGCGCGGGCATGGGCGATGCGCCGGCCGCGGTGTTCGATGTCGAGCTTCACTTTCAGCGACTGCGTCACCACCAGGAAGCGGAACTCGCCCTCCTGTTCGACCAGCAGGCGTTCGGCGCGCCCTGCGGCAGCGCTGCGCTCGACGACGCGGCAGGCGCGGATTCCGGGCATGAACCGCGGCAGGTTCGGGTAGTCGGTGATCGTCTCCCACACCGTGGCCGCGGTGGCCTGCACGCGGCAGACGGCCTCGGCCTCGAAGGTGCGGCCGCTGCGCTTGACCTCGACGCGGATCGC
>CAYLZU010000020.1:0-21085 GCA_964388005.1 uncultured Burkholderiaceae bacterium | reverse complement strand
CAGCAGGCGGCGCCGAGACTGGAGGATCCATCGGCGCCATTGCGCGAAGCGGCCAAGACGATGCAGCGCAATGACCTGCTGACTCTGTACCGCCTGGCGCTCGAGTACGACTCACAGTGGGCGGCGGCGAAGGCGCAGTATCTGGCAACGATCGAGCGCGAGCCGCAGGCGCGCTCGACGCTGCTGCCGAACCTGAACCTCACCGGCCGCGCCAATCAGTACTCCTACGAGATCAGCCCGCAGAGCTTCAACAACACTTTCAGCGACTACGGCGGCGGACTGTCGCTGAACGTGCCCGTGTACCGGCCGCAGAACTGGGAGCTTCTGGAGCAGGCCAGGATCCAGGTCGTGCAGGCGGAAAGCGTGCTGGCGCAGGCGCGGCAGGACCTGGCGCTGCGGGTGGCGAATGCCTATTTCAACGTGCTGAGCGCGATCGACCAGGTCCAGGCACTGGAGGTGCAGCGCGAATCGACCTTGCAGCAGCTGGCGCAGGCCAAGCGCGAGTTCGAGGTCGGCACCAAGACCATCGTCGACGCCAACGAAGCGCAGGCACGCTTCGACCAGATCGTCGCCCAGCTGCAGGTCGCGGTCGGCACCCTGCAGATTCGCCGCAGCGAGCTGACGGCCATCGTCGGCCGCGATCCGGAGGTTCCGGCCTTTCTCGACGACAATCCGAAGCTGACGCTGCCGCAGCCGAACGAGATCGGCAACTGGGTCAAGTCGGCCGAGGACGCCAACTACGGCGTGCAGATTGCCCGCGCCGGCAGCGAGATCGCGACGCGCGAGATCCAGCGCGCAAAGGACGGCTACAAGCCGACCGTCGATCTGGTCGCCGGCTACAACATCAACCGCTTCAACGGCACGCAGACGACCGAAAGTTCGTTCCGGACCAACACCGGCAACATCGGCCTGCAGCTGACGGTGCCGCTGTACACCGGCGGCCTGACGCAGAGCCGGGTCCGGGAAGCGGTCGCGCTGCAGGAGAAGTCGCTCAGCGACCTGGAGACCGCGAAGCGCAGCGCCGCCAACGCCGCCCGCTCCGCCTTCACCGGCGTGAACTACGGCCTGTCGACGGTGCAGGCGCTCGAATCGGCGGAACGCTCGGCGCGCACGCAGCTCGAATCGACGCAGGTCGGTTACCGGGTCGGCGTCCGCATCCTGCTCGACGTGCTCAATGCGACCACGCAGCTCGTCGCCACGCAGCGCGACCTGAAGCAGGCGCGCTATGTCTTCCTGCTGAGCGGCCTGAACCTGAAGGCGTCGGTGGGAGCGTTGACCGAAGACGACCTGCGGGCGGTCAATGCGCTGCTGACCAAGTAGGGCTGGTCGGCACGATCGTCGGCCCGAGTCCGCCCTCATGGCACGGGGGCGCGCGGCGCGTTGGCCTCCGCCTTCGGGCCTGCCGGCGCCCGCGCTGTGGTCAACGCAACGAATGGATGCGATCCTCGACGCGTCAGTCGCCCCGGTCATGCAACCAATCCGGGATTGCGGCCGTTCGTGCCCGCCTGAGGCGCTGCGGCGCGGTGGACGCCCGCTGTCGGCCCTGGCCGCAGGTGCCGTTGCCCTTTCGCTCGCCGGCTGCGCTCCAAGGTCGCCCCCGCACCTGCTGCTGGCGCCGATGATTCACGGGATCGAGCTGTGCGCTCCGGCCGGCGAGGCACCGGCACGGACCGAGCGCGAGCTGGCGGCTGACTGCCGCCAGTCGGGCAGTTCGGCGGCAACGATCGTCGAGTCGTCGCTCGAGGCGCTTGGCTCGCGGGTCAGCACCGACGGACGCTACGAAGTCGGCTACACGATGCCGGTGCCGCTGCTCGGACTGTTTGTGCAGGACGCGAGCGGATGGACGCTCGATGAGCGCGCCGTGGAGCGGCTGACCGCCACCCTGCGGGAGAACCCGAGGCCGGTGATCCTGCATTTGTTCTCGACCCACTTCGGCACCGGCGCGCCACTCGAGGCGCACCTGGCCAGCGACCCGGCCAATCTCGCCGTTTCGCCCCTCGGGCCGATGCCGAAGGACAGGTACTTCGGCATCGACATCTTTCCTTGGACTCTGGCGACTTCCGACAACGGCATCACCCGCTATCGCCGCAAGGCGATCGAAGGAGTGCTCGAGTCGGTGTGCCGCCTGCCGGCGGCCGATCGGGCCAAGATCCGTGCCGTCACCCTGCTCGGCGAACTGCACCACTTCCATGCCGACTTCGAGCGCGGCATGGGCTTGTCGGGGCCCTACGTCGTATCCGACTACAGCGGGCAATCGATCGAGGGCTTCCGCGCCTTCCTCCGCCAGCGCTTCGGCACCATCGATGCACTGAACCGCGAAGTCGGGGAGCGGTTCACGTCGTTCGGCGAAGTCGAACCGCCGGGCATGCCGGGAGACCCGGCGCGACCGAGCCGGCACATCGATTCGGCCGCTCACGGCAGGCTGCCGCTCGCCGGATGGGCGTTCGACCCCCAACGCAAGGACTCCGGCCCGGTTTGGATCCGCATCTATCGAAACTGGGTGCAGATCGCCCGTGTGCCGGCGGGCTTCGGCCGCCAGGACGTGCTGCAGGCGATGCCCTCGATCGGCACCGCCGACGTCGGCTGGCGCTTCGACATGGAGTTCAACGGTCTTGCGCCGGGCGAGTACCGGCTGGATTTCATCGCCGAGCGCTCCGCCGGCGCCCTCGCCAGTCTCGGCACTCGGCGGATCATCGTGTCCGGGACCAGCCCAAGCCTTCCGCCACCGGCGGTGGGACAGCAGCCGGCGCTCGGCAATCCTGCGGGACTCCAGGGCAGCATCGATCATCCGGCCGATGGCGCGCGCGTGATCTTCAACCCGCTGGTGCCCCTGTGGCATGAGTTTCGCGGCCAGCAGGTGGTGGACTACCTCGGTGTGTTCGAGCGCCTGCTGCGCGCCTCGTGCCTGGCCGAGACGCCGCTGTACACGCACCAGATCGCGCCATTCGTCAATCCGGGCTGGGACGCGACCAAGTTCGCCGTCGATGCGTCATTGCGCAAGCCCGGCGGCCTCGGCCTGGGCATCAGCCTGTATGGCGAGGCGACCTACGGCACCTCGTTCTTCGACTGGCTCGGAACGACATCGCACCGCCGCTACGGGGTGACGGAGTTTCACCCGCTGCGAGCGATGTCCCCCGAAGAGCTGGCGGCGACGATCGAGCGCCACCGCAGCCACGGTGCCGTCTTCGTGTCGTTCTTCCTCGATGCGCGGCCGATCGAGTCTCGCGATCCGGAACTGAGCAACGCGTTTTCGCTCGACCCGCACAATCCCCGGTTCGGCTCGGACAAACTCTACGAGGCCATGCGCGAAGTGTTGCGCCGCTGACCGGCACGCGCCGGCACGGCGGCACTGCGGCCCAGGATGCGACGTCCGATTGCATCGATACGCCTATGCTGGTGACCCCTGAACGCGCTCCGCCGAACCTCCGACAGCAATCCCATGCAGGACGACTGGACCGACCAACGGATCAGCGACGACTGGTTCGCCAGCCACTTCCGCTACGCGGCCGATGTCGTCCATGACGCCCTGTCGCCACACCTCGATCCCGCGGCGTCGTCACTGCTCGATTTCGGCTGCTACGACGGCATCACCGCCCTGGGGCTGATCCTGCGGCACGGCTGGTCGCGGGTGACCGGGGTCGACATCGATCCCGGGTTCGATGCGCTGCCGCGGCTTGCCCGCGAACAGATCGCGCTGCAAGCGCTTCCCGCCGGGCTCGCCTTCCGCCGCATCGCCGCGGGAGAGTCCCTGGCCGCAGCCGGCCCGGTCGACGCGATCATGACCTGGTCGGTGTTCGAGCATGTCGATCGGGCGATCCTCGATTCCGTGGTCGCCGGCTTCCACGCCGCGCTGGCGCCCGACGGCCTGTGTTTCGTGCAGATCGACCCGCTGTTCTATTCGCCGCAGGGCTCGCACCTGGGGCGGTTCGCGACCGCGCCCTGGGCACACCTGCGGATGGACGACGAAACACTGGAGCGGTTCGTGATGGCGGCGGCGCCGGAGACCGTTCCGGCGGACGAGATCACCGAGCAGTTCCGCTCGATGCCGTTCGATGAGTACAAGCGCTTCATCTTCCGCCACTACCGCGACCTGAACCGCATCACCGCCGACGAGCTGGTTGCGCTCTTCACGCGCAACGGCTTCGCGCTCGTCTGGGAGAAGCGTCGGCGGACCGACGAGACGGTTCCGCCGGACCTGGTCGATCGATACGACGAGGACCGGCTCAGAACCTGCGAGATCCAGGCCCTGTTCCGGTCGACGCGTCGCTGACGGCGCGTCAGGACCGGGCATCGACCGGCGCCGGCGCGAAGAATCGCGGCGCGATGCTCCAGAAGTGCCACGCCGAGGACTCTTCGGCGATCGCCGCCTCGAGATAGGAGAACACCTCGCGCGCCAGCGACTCGACATCGGCGCGGGCTCCGAGCTGATGGATGCGCAGCGGCCGCTTGCCGTCGCTCAGGCGGATGCCGAGCAGGTAGACCGTGACCGGCACCCCCGAATCGCAGGCCATGCGCAGCAGCCCGCGCGGCATGCGCGCACGGGAACCGAGGAAGTCGATCGCCAGGCTCGCGGCAACCTGGTCGGCCGGAACGTCGACCACCGCGGCGACCTGCTCCGAGGCGCGCAGCGCGTGCAGGATCGGCCGCGGCGAACTGGTCGCCTCGATCGGCTCGCGGCGGAGCGCGCGTGGAAGCGCGCGGATCCGCCTCCGGTAGTACCAGTAGCGGACCGATCGGCCGGGAAAGCTCGCGCGCGAGTGCGGCGCGATCAGCAGGTGCACGTGCAGCCCCTGCGCCGCGACGTGCCGCAGCGCCCACATGCCCGCGCCCCAGTGAAACGTGCACAGAATCGCCGGCCGTGCCGGATCGGGCCACGAACCGCTGACCAGCAGATGCCGTTGCATCCAGCGGTTCGAACGCGTCAGCTCGAGGTAATAGTCGGCGTGGTCGATCAGCGTCACCAGCCGGTGACGTTGCCGCCACGAAGCGGCGTCGCCGCGCACCCAGCCGCGAGCCTGCGCCTGCGCGAAGGCCTGGTCGCAGGCATCCCGGTAGAGGAACCCGGCGCGGCACAGGTAGCGGAAGATGCGGAAGCAGACCGCCCAGGGCAGCACTGCGGCGAGACCGGGAAGCAGGACGAGCTCGACCAGGTCGCGCAACTCGGTACGCAGCCGGGCCAGCGTCATCCGGTTCCCCATCGACGGCGCGCGGCGATCACCGTCTCCAGCCCGAGGCTTCGGATCGGATTGCGGCAGTCATGACCAGTGATGGCGGAGCGAGACCAGTCCGGGCAGGCGGGCTGGGGACGCGTACAGAAAGCGCGCGTGCTGATACCACTCGTCGTAGACGATGATCCCCTGGCCATCGAACAGATACGCGCTGACGACATACTCGCCGCTGTGAAGCGGCAGATCCGGAAACGTGACCGTTGCCCGCCACACTCCATCAGGCAGGCGCCTGGCCTGCGCGCCGTCGACATGGGTGGCAACGGAAGTGATGCCGACGCCGCCGACCTGTTCCAGCATCACCGCCACGTTCGGCTGCTCGTCGCCGGCGGTCTCGGCGATGACCGTCACTTCGAGGGAATTGCCCTGCAGCGTCGCCGGCGCACCGTCCGCCAGCGGGCCGATGGTCAGGTCGCGGATGACGCCGCGCTGGCCAGTCCCGATCGCCCTCGGTGCCGCTGCGGCCGGCGAGGCGGCGGCTGCAGGCGCGGGCTGCTTCGCGTCGAGCAGGCGCACGTGCGTCTCGTACGCGGCCAGCACCATCTCGGTCGGGCCGATCAGACGGGCGCGGCCGGCGTCGAGCCACAGCGCCGCATCGCACACCTGGCGGATGTGGTACTGGCTGTGCGAGCAGAACAGGATCGTGCAGCCGTTGCGGCGGAACGCGTCGATGCGCTCGACGCACTTCTTCTGGAAGTGCTGGTCGCCGACGGCGAGCGCCTCGTCAATGATCAGCACGTCGGGCTCCACCGCGGTGGCGAGCGCGAAGGCAAGACGCACGGTCATGCCGGAGGAGTAGGTCTTCACCGGGCGGTCGATCGCTTCCTCGATCTCGGCGAACTCGATGATGCTCTCCTCCAGTCGCGTCGAGTCCGCGGCGGAGATGCCGATCAGCGCTCCGCCGAAGCGCAGGTTCTCGCGGCCGGTGAAGTCGGGGTGAAAACCGGCGCCGAGCTCGAGGATCGCGGTGACGCGGCCGCCGCCGCCAAGCTGGACCGTGCCCGCCGACGGGCGGAGCGTGCCCGCGATGAGCTTCAGCAGCGTGCTCTTGCCGGCGCCGTTGACGCCGATCACGCCCATGCAGTGCCCGCGCTCCAGCGAAAAGCTGACGTCGTGCAGAACCCAGTGCGGGCGATGCATGCTGCGCCCGGTTATGAGTTCCAGCAGCCGGGCACGCGGCGAGTCGTACAGCTTGTACAGCTTGCCGAGGCCGGTGACGGCGAGGGCGGGAACTGGCGGCATTTCCCGGATCAGAGCCAGTCGATCAATTGCTCGCGGCTGCGGGCGATCAGGCGGTCGAGAAGCACCGCCAGCAGCACGGCCCAGAGGGCGAGCGCGACCCAGATCCCGGCCGCCGGCGGCTCGCCCTTCAGCAGCAGACTCTGGATGCCGAGGATCGTGGGGGTCATCGGATTGATCCAGAGCACCCAGGCGAAAGACTCCGGAAACATGCTCGGCGGGAACAGCGCCGGCGAAAGGAAGATGCCGACACCGAGTGCGAACGTGACGACCTGGATCACGTCGCGAAGCGCCGCCGCGAGGATCGCCAGCGCGTAGGCGAGCAGGCACCAGATGACGATCGACAGCGCCAGGAGCGGCAGGATCAGCACCAGCCAGGGGCTGAATCCGTGCTGCTGCGCGTACGCGGGCACGAGCACGACCAGCAGCGGCAGGAAAACCGTGACACTCGACAAGACAGCGCGGACTGGAAAGAGCACCGGTGGCATCCGGTTCTTCTGCAGCAGCCCGCCCGCCTCGACGAGGCTCGTCATGCCGCGACCGACGGCATCGACAAAGGCCAGCCAGGGCACGATCCCGACCACCAGATACGCACCCAGCGCGCGCGTTGGCGCGCCTTCACCGAGACGCAGCTGGAAGACGACATCAAAGACGAGAAAGTAGGCGCCGATCGTCAGCAGCGGCTGTGCGTAGAGCCAAAGCCAGCCGAGCGCGGAACCGGCGTGGCGCGACTTCAGGTCGCGCGCCGCCATCACCAGCAGCAGCGCCCGGGCGCTCCATAACTCCGAGGCATCCCTGGCAAGCGACTTCATCCGGTGACCTTCAGCACCACCCGGTCCGACGCGCAGCGGCAAGTCGGCGATGTCGAACCCGGATGCACAATTCTCCTGCCGGCCGCGTTAACCGAGTTCGAGGCTGCGTGGTCTGTCGCAACGGGGCCGGCCGGAGCCTCGGATGGCGCGCTCCCAGGGGAGTGCAGCCAGCGGCGAAAACTCAGTTGCCTCGCGGGACCATCGGACGGCTGGCGACCAGCGACTCGATCACCTGCTGGTCGAACTGAATGCCGGCGGTCAGCCTGTCGACCATCTGCTGCCGGCCTGCGCGCGCGGCGGAGTCGGCGAGGCTCTTTGTCAGCGACTCGCGGACGGCGTCGAACGGCTGCCGCGCAGCCGGCCTTCTCTCGTCGAGGCGGATGATGTGGTAGCCGTGCTCGGTCTTCACCACGTCGCTGATGTCGCCCGGCTGCTTGAGCGCAAATGCCGCCGCCTCGAACGGCTGATCCAACCGACCCCTCGGCAACAGCCCGAGATCACCGCCCCGCGCGGCGCTGGCCGGATCATCCGAATACTCCCGCGCAAGGGCGACGAAGTCGGCGCCGGGCTGCCGCGCACGCAGGAGAATCTCCCTCGCCCTGGCCTCCGGCTCGCAAGCTTTTTTCGACACGAGAATGTGGCTGACGCGAACCTGTTCCGGAGAGGAGAACTTCCCCGGTTCGGCGTCGTACTGGTTGCGCGCCAGACGCTCTAGAGCCGCTCGTTGCGGGACGCGCGCGTCAACTCGCGCCAGCATCGCGTCTGCGAGCACTCGCTCGCGCGCTGCGCGCAATGCAGCCGCCACCTTCGGGTCAGACAGCAACCCCTCAGTCTCGGCCTGGCGCGCGAGTTCGCGCCTCAGCAGCAGGTGCTGCGCGAACTGCGCCACGTCCGACGCGCGGGCGAAGATCTGCTCCTGAGCCTGAATGGGCAAGGAAAGCGCTTCGGCAGTCAACTCCTCGGCCGTGACCGCCGACCCGCCGGGGATCTCGGCCACGATGCGTTCGGCCGCAGCCGGGTGAACCGAAACGGTCGCAAGCGTGAGAAACAACAGAAAGCCAAAGAACGGCGACATGGGCTCGATCAGCGGAAAGGTGATGCACGTACACTCAAGAAAGCAAAAAAAGGGCGGGGTCGCCCCCGCCCTTTACTGAGCGATGCACGCCTTGTTACGGCGCCCAGAAGCCCTTCTCGGTCACACGTGCCGGATACGACAGGCCGTAGTACACGTTCGTCGTCGTGTTGTTAACGCGCGTGAACTGGCGCGCCAGGATCGGCAGGCCGTCTGCGCTCGGGACCGTCACCGAGCCCCAGCCTTCGACGAAGCCGTTGGAGACATCGGTCCGGGTCAGCTGGCCAAAGGTGGCGGACGAAGCAGCGCCAGAGCCGTTGATCCCGACGACCGACACTTCGCCGCACAGGGACAGAGAGGTCGGCGTTCCCGGCGAAATCACGATGTTGTCGGTAATGCGCGGCGTCTCCTCGCGATCCCAGAAGCGAACGGCATTGAGGCCGAACTTCTGGCAAAGCTGGTACGAGGCGCCGGCACCCGACACGTTCCCCATCTCGGTGTTACCCGAATTGAAGTAGATATTCAGGCTCGACGGGTTGTACACGGGACCAGGCGTTCCCACGTACTCGACCGCCGCGAAGTAACGACGGGTCGGGAAGGACGCCACCCAGTCGGTCGCGCCACCCACCGATGCCAAATTGAAGAACTCGCCGACGATCTGCCGCGCGGCAAACGAGTCGCTGAGTTCCCTGGCCTGCACCGTCGGGGTCGACGTTCCTGCCGTGTAAGGCGTCGACAGATCCGGAAGATCGAACCTCGCCGCGGGGACGAAGCCCTGAACCAGGATCGGGTCCGCAGTGTTGTTCGTGATATCGGTTCCGAAGATGCCGGTCGAACGCTGATCCCAGAACACGATGTTGCCGGTACCCGCTGCACCGGTGGATGCGTTCCGCGCCTCGATCGCCGCCGCCTCGCCCGAGTAGGCCACGACTCGGGTGGTGTTGATGATCGTCCAGTTGCCCATCAGGCCGGTGGTCGGATTGCGCAGGTACGACGAAGAGTTCTCGCGCGTGACCGCCGCCAATACGGACGACGTGCATGGCGCAACGCCGTTGACATGCTTGGTGGCGTTGTACAGCGCAAGTGCGTTGCTGCCAGTCGAACCCTGGTAGATGTCACCCATGTTGAGGATTTCGATGTAGCCCTCACGGGTCTCGGCATTGCGGTCGCTGGCCTGTGTCGGCAACCGATCGATGATGAACGGGCCGCTGACTACCGACGGCAGCGTGCACGACTTGTCGGTGGTGTCGAGACGCGAACGTCCGTCGGACCCCTTGGCGATGCCAGCCGTCCACACGTCGCTCGGAGACAGGAAGACCTGGAAGTCATAGATATCGTCGGAGTTCGACGCGCCGCGGAAGCGGATCTTGACCGCCTTGCCGTTGACCGTGTCGGTGTTGACGATGTTCAGCGCCGTGACGTTGCCGTCCTGCGTGCTGAAATACGGCACGATCAGGATGTGGCCGACGCCCAAGGGGTTGAACTCAAGCGTATTCGCGGTCTGGGCGCTCGCCGTACCGGCAAACCCCCCCATCGCCGCCGCAACACCCAGAGCAATGATGTGTTTCTTCATGAAGACTCCTGTTTTAGGAAAGTTGTGCGCACAACCCAATAACGGCAACGCGCCCGCAAGTTAGCACGTACAGGGCAAATCCAACAACTTGGCCCCCAGCAAGCGCGACCTAAACCCGGACAAAGTTGCGTGAATGCAACGGACCTTCGCCTTGGCAGATACGGCGAAGCCGACTAGAGCTTCTCGAACTTGTACCACTGCCCGTCTTCCAGCAGCCAGGTCTCCTCGACGAAGGTCGCGGAGACGCGATCGAGGTGCCCGGGCAACAGCAAGCGAAACGAAATCTCGACCGTGGCGATGCAGCGAGTCTGCTCGCATTCAACCCCTTGGACCTTCGCACTCTGCCATTGCATCGGCCCAGCGAACTGATTTCCATAGCGTTCCGCCGAGACAACCGCGCGATAGGCAGGAGTCAGATAGCCGTAGGCGGCTGACCAGTCCCGTCGAACCAGTGCGTCCCACCGCGCCTGTGCCCGCTCGCCGACGATTTCTTTCGCCGGCCGCGACGCGGAAACGGTAGCGGCGCAGCCCCCCGTCAGCAACGCGGCCGAAACCGCAAGTCCGGCCAGAAAGAACGAGGCCAAGCTGCGAAAACTCATGAACTCTCCAGGACCACATCACGAAAAAGGGGCCAGTCGCGCCAAGCAGCGGCACTGACTGGCGCCCGACACGGTGCAGATACGGGCCTCGGCCCCGCTCGACACACAACAGGGCCGTCATTACCAAGGACTCCCGGTCAGCCGCCATGCGATTGCCGCGCGACCGGGAGGACAGTCGCGAATACTTGATGCCCCCGCACAAGGAACCTGCAAGTTGCGCCGACGGCTTGCGCAGGACAGAGTTTAGCGACTACCGCTGGCCGCCGTTCGAAGGCAGGCCCTGCGGAACCGGCTTCGCTGGCGTCGCTTCCGGAGCAAGCTGTATCAGGAACGGCTGCGGCAATAGTTCCTTCTGCTCGTCGACCAGCGCGCGGAAACCGCGCATCCGCTCGCGCATCTCGACGCTGACGCTTCGGGCATCGTGGGAGTTGCGCACCACGCGGGGCGTGATGACCACCAGCAGCTCGGTCCGGATACCGTTGCGCGTCTGGGTGCCAAACAGCGCCCCGAGCACCGGGATCTTGCTCAGGATCGGTAGGCCGGTGCTGCCGTCGGTGACCGCATCCCGGATCAGCCCGCCCAGCACCAAGGCCTCGCCCGAGCGAACCGCGACCCGGCTGCCGATCTGACGGTTGAGGAACGCCCGTTGCCCGGTGGCGACGTCGATCTGGCCAACGTCGGTGATCGACTGGTTGATCGTCATCGCCACCATGTCGCCGGAGTTCACCGACGGCGTCACCGCCAGCAACACGCCGGTGTCCTTGTACTCGATCGAAGTCGTGACGTTGCCGCCCGAAGTCACCGTTTCCGAACTGCGGATCGGCTGCTGGTCGCCGACCTGGATCGCCGCCGTATGGTTGTCGATCACCATCACCGACGGACTGGAGATGACGCGGATCAGCGAACGCTCGGCCAGTGCATTCAAGACCACCCGGATCTGACCGAGGCCGTTGATCACCGAGTACGAGAAGCCGGGCTGGATCGGGCCGATGGGGCCGACGCGGTTCTGGTTCAACTGGCCCTCGCTGGTGTAGCTGCCGCCGAGGCCGGCGGTGAAGTACCACTGCAGCCCGTACTGCAGATCGTCGACCAGCGACACCTCGACGATCGTCGCCTCGATGATCACCTGCGTCACCGGCGCGTCGAGCCGGCGCAGCGTCTCCTCGATCTTGGAGAATTCCAGCGGCGTGGCGTAGACGAGGACGGCATTGTTCAGGTCGTCGCCGACGATGCGGATGCCGCTCGCGATGGTGGACGTCGTCACGCCCCCCGTTCCGGCGGCGCGGGTGCCGGTCTGCGGCATGGTCGCGAGCCCTCCCGTTCCGACGCGCGCCCCCGACAACGGCAGCGCTTGCGGCGTTGCGCCGCGGGCGCCCGTGCCGGTCGTGCCCACCGCGGTCCTCAGCCCCGGAGCGACGCCGGAGTCGACCTGCCCCGGTGTTGCGCCGGTGCCGAACAGGCCGTTCAGCACGTTGGCGAGGTGGGTCGCCGAGCCGTTCTGGACCTGGTAGACGAACAGGCGTGGATCGCCGTCGCCGCCACCCGGCCGGTCCATGCGTTCGATCCAGACCCGCACCTCGTCGAGGTAGGCCGGTCGCGGAGTGATGACGATCAGGCTGTTCAACCGCTCGAGCGGGATCAGGCGGATGGCGCCGAACAGCGGGTGCCGCGGCAGCTCCGCAGGAAGCGCCGGCGCCTGCTGCTGCGCCTGGGGCGTGGCCGCCGGACGCGCCGCCGCAGCGGCGCCGTCGGCGCCGGAGGCGAGCGAGCGCAGCGCGCTGTCGATCTCGCGCACCGACGCGTACTGCAGCGGGAATACGCCGATCGACATGCCCTTGAGCAGGTCGACGTCGAAGATGCGCACGATCTCCAGCCAGCCGTCGATCTGGTTACGCGACCCGGCGAGGATCAGCAGGTTGCGCAGGTTGTCGACGCGCAGGATCGCTTCGGGCCGGGACACCGGCCGCAGGATGTCGGCCATCTCGGCGGCGCCAACGTACTTCAGCGGCACGATCGCGGTGCCATGCCCGGCCGGCAGCGGCGACACCTCGACCCGCTTCGGCGCCGGCACGATGCCGCGCAGGGCGTCCGGTGGACCGATGTGGAAGACACCCGCGCCGTCCTGCGCCATCGCCAGTCCATTGGCCTGCAGCACCGACTCCAGCACCGACAGCGCCTGGTCGGCGGGCAGCGGCGCCGCCGTCGACACCGTCACCGTTCCTGCCGCAGCCTGGTGGATGACGTAGGTGTAGCCGAGCAGTTCTCCGAGCACCGCGTGAACGACTTCGCGCACGGGCGCCTGCTCGAACTTGAAGGACACATCCTGCGCGGCCTGGGGCCGGTCGGACCTCGGCCGGGCCGGCGCGATTACCTCGCCGGTGCCCTTGAAGAGCTTCGGGCCAGTCTCGCTCATCGGCACCGCCTGGCCGCCGACGGTCAATGACGGACTCTGGCCGGCGCGCCCGCGCTGTTCGCCCGGCGGGGCCGGCGCAACGGTGCCGCGAACAGCGCCGCCGCTGCCGGTCTGAAGACTCTGCCCGGTCTCGCCCGCAACCAGCTTGACTTCGCCGTTACGTGGAGCCGCCGCATTGCCGCCGCTTTCCGCCGCCGGTTGATCCGACCGGCCCGGCGGAACGGAGACGTCGGAGGTGGTGGCGCATGCCGCGACGAGCAGCAGAACAGGCAGGGTCAACAGTCGTGACGGCGGGACTGAACGCATGGGTTCTATTCCGGAAGTGGCGGCAGACCGGCCTGGGTTCGCCTTTGGTTGATTCGCTCCAGTCGCTGGCTGCGAATCTGCTCGCGCGGCGGTGAACCTCCAGCGGCGGCCGCAGGTGCAGCCGCCGGTTGTGCCGTGGCGGCGCCCTGGGCCTGCCCGGCCGGGGGCCGGGAAGGAGCCGTCGCGCCTGCCGGCGGCGGCGCCGACGTGTTCAGCGCCAGTTCCAGCGTTCGTCGCTCGCCGTTGGAGCGCTCCAGCGCCGCGCCGCGACCCTCGCCGCCGGCGACCTTCCACTGGCCGATGCTCGCCCCGATGGGAATCCGCTCGACCTTGCCGCCACGCACGACGATGATCCCGCCCTTGGCGCCGGTCCCATAGGTCCCGACCAACCGCACATCCTTCAGCGCATCGACAGCCTCCTGCGATCCGCCGGACGAATCCCGCCGCGGCCCGGGGCGGCGCGCCGCGAGGAACAGCGGCCGCTCCAGCGTCTCGCGGAAGCGCGAGACGTCGGCCGGTTCGGCCGCTTCGACCGCGGCGACCTCCTCCAGCGCCGGGGTCAGCGCCTGCGGTTCGACCCAGTGGCGGCGTGAATCGTCGGTCCACAGCCAGACCAGCGCTGCCGCCAGCGCGGTATTGAGAACCGCCACGGCGGTCAACAGATTGAACCTCATGACTGCAGCCTCAGCGCCACGACCGTCATCCGGCAATTGACGACCGGCGAGCCGTCGTCGGCGGTCTTTCCCGTCGATTGCAGCAGCACCGACTCGAACACGAGCCGGGGCGTTTCCGACTGCAGCGCCGCCAGCGCCAGCTGCACCCCGCTCAGCGGACCCTCGGCCTGCAGCGACACCACGATCCGGTCGAAACCGGCTTCGCTGCGCGGATCGAGCACCTGGCTGGACGCAACCGCCACGCCGGCAGCCTGCATCGCCCGCCGCAGCATCTGCTGCAGTTCGTTGCCGACCTGGGCCGCATCGCGGTCGGCCGGGTAACCGAGCCGCGACAGGGCGGCACGGGTCTGCTTCAGCGACTCCTCCAGTTTGCCGCCGGTGTCGCGCAGGCCGAGAAAGCGGGCATGGCGCGGCTCGATCTGCTCCAGTGTCTCCAGGCTCCACAGGTGCTCGCCGACGACGGTGCGGCCGGCAAGCAGCGCCAGCAGAATGACCGCGCCCAGCGTGATGGCGACGGAAACGACAGCGCGGCGCTGCAGCAGGTTCACGGCGACTTCCCTTCGGCGGCGACCCGGAATTCGATCGTGAAGCCTTCCTTGCCGCCCGCCGGCGCGCGGCCGATGCCGCCGGGCGCCTTGACGTCGCGGAACGCCGGATTCGCGCCGAGGTTCTGCAACAGCTGCGCCGCATTGTCCGCCTGCCCGATGATCTTCACCGCAGTGCCGGAGATCTCCATCCGGGTGACGGCGACGTCGTCGGGAAGCTGGCGGGTGATCTGGTCGATCAGGGCGACGACATCCTGGCGCCTGCCGGCGGCGTTGCCCAGCACACGCAACTGCTCGCCCAGCCGGCCGAGTTCGTCGCGCATCTGTACCTGCGGCTTCACCTCCTTCGCCACCTGCTCGCTGCGGTCGATGGCCTCGAGCGCGCGGCTGCGCAGCTGCAGCGTCGGCGTGACGGCCAGGGCGCCGACCAGCAGCGCCGTCATCGCCAGCAGCCCGAAGAGCGCCCAGCGCATCCGCCGTTCGTGCGCCAGCCGCGACGCCTCGCCGAAACCGGGAATGACGAACGGCCGCTCGCCGCCGCTCCAGACCTCCGGCTTGACATCGCCGAGCTGTGGCCGGGCGGACTCGACCTGGCGTTCGATCAGGCGTCGCGATGTCAGTGCGATATGCACCCGCAGGCGCTCGCCCCGGTCGATCGCGTAGCCCCACGCGGTGTCGTCCTCCGGAAACGGGCTCGCCGACCGCACATCGAGTTCGACCGCCTGCCGGATCTCGTCCTCCGTCAGGCGCGGCAGCGGCAGCGTCCGCCGCAGGACGACATCCTCCGGCAGTTCGACGGCCACGCATCGCACCTTCGCCGCAGCGGCGATCCGCCGCGTCGACACCCCGGCGCGCACTGACTCCGAGCCGTCGGCGGCAATGACCCGAACCGGCTCGTCCGGCGTCAGCCAGCGAAACGCCGGCCAGCGCAGTGCCTCGGCCCAGCCGTCGCGCAGGTAACCCGGCGCCGACGCCAGGTCGATGCCGAACAGGCGCAGGCTGCTGCGATCGAGCGTCAGCGCCATCGATTCAGCTCCCTTCCTCGACGACCCGCTCGGCCCACAAGGTCTGCCAGGGCAGGCCGTCCTGCGCCGACGCGAGGTCGATCACCCGGCGCGTCACCAGGCTGGCGCCGTTGGCGAGCCTGACCGAGGCCTCGAACAGATAACGCGGCGACTGCGCACGGGCGCGGAACGCCGCCGGGAACCGCGTCGTATCCGCCAGCGCGCCGCCGCTCTCGCGGGCGGCGACGTAGGCCGACGCGATCTCGTCGTTGCCGCCGGCGAGCACGCGCAGCACCGGCTCCGGCGCCGCCGCCGGATCGACGCGGCCATCGCCGCGCGCGTGCACGGTCACCAGCGGGCGAAGCCGCGTGTACAGCTCGAAGTCGACGCCGAGCACCTGCAGCAGATCCTCGGGCGCCTCGAACGGGCCGCCGCGAGTCCTGAACGGCGACCCGGCGCCTGCATACGCGGCGTCTTCCGCGCCCGCCGGCAGCGGCTGATCGTCGGCGTCGCGCCAGTCGACGATCCGCTGCGCCAGGCTGGCCGCCTGCGCGCGGTCGACCTCGCCGGCGATGGCGATCAGTTCCGTCAGCAGCGCTTCGGTGGCGCTGTTCAGGTCGATCAGCCCCGACAGCGGAATCGCCCGCACCGCGACCGACTGCTGCTCGAAATCCACATCGATGCGCCGGAAGCGGAAGCCGGGCGGCTGCTCGCCGCTCACCGCCCTTGCCGCCAGCACGATACCGGCCTCCGCGGCCGCGCCCGCGGCCGCCATTTCCCGCAGCGACGACACGGCGCGAACCTCGCTGCGCACCGCGTAGACGATTCCGGTCGCGGTCACGAGCAGCGCCGCCACCATCCACAGGACCAGGACCAGCGCCAGACCGCGCTGTCGCGACCGGAACGGCCGGATGGCGAACCCGGGCGACACAAGGCCGCCGCCGCGAGCCATCGAGCACACCGATTCGGCCCTCATCATCGCGGCCCCACGGTCGGCCCCGCCGTCACGCCGCCCCGGCCGAGCGACAGCGGTCCGCTCGCCGGAACGATGCCGACCACCAGTTCCGGCCAGGGATGCGTGGTGCCGACGATCCGCAGCCCGATCCGGCGCGGCAGGCGGTCGGCGTGCGGCCACACCTCGTGCCACTGTTCTTCGGCGGCGGCGTCGTCCTGGTAGCGGAAGCGCACGCCTCCGATAGGAGCGGCCATGACCCGCGACTGCACCGCCGACGGGTCCAGGGGCGCCTCGAAGCCGACGACGAAGGGCGCGAACTCCAGCACCAGCGCCGCCGGCTCGTCGCCGCTCGCCGGCCGCGGATACAGATGGAACCGGTACAGCCCGCCGGCGCCGTGCCGCGCCGGCATGACGCCGATCCAGCGCAGTTCCTCGGCGCCGCCGCTGAAGTCGATCTCTCTCGGCGCGCCGGCCGCCTGCGAGCGGACGCGCGGCGAAATCGCCGCCACGACGCCGCGGAGGAAACCATCGGCAACGCGCAGGTCCGAGTCGATGCGGATGCGCTCGTCGATGCGTGCCTCCGAGCGGGCGAAGGCACGCATCGCCGTCAGCAGTCCCATCAGCACCAGCGACAGCAGCGCCGTGGCGATGACCACCTCGATCAGCGTGAAACCGCGGCGACGCGAGAGCGAACTCATCTCTGCGCCGCCGGCCGTTCAGACAGCTGCGGCCGCAGGCTCGCCAGCGACAGGCTGCGGCTGCGCTGCGCATCGGCCCACGAGACATCGACCTGGACGCGGTGCACGGCCGGCTGCTTGTCCGCCGCCGGCTCGAAGGGCGTGCTCGTCACCGACCAGCGGTAGCCCTCCCACTCGCCGGAGTCGTTCCAGCCGGTCGCCGGCACCGCGTCGCGGAGCTGCAGCAGCGACTCGCCGATGGCGACGGCGCGGCTGTATGCGGACAGGTCGCCGACGGTTCGGACGCCGCCGCCGACGGAGCGATACAGCACGCCGAGCGCGATCGACATGATCGCCAGCGCGACCACGAGTTCGAGCAGCGAGAAGCCACGCGTCCGGACGGCGGACAGGTTCACGGCGCCAGTCTCTCGATCGTCACCCGGCCGTCGAGCCAGTCGGTGCGCAGCCGCGCCCCTTCGCCGCTCGCGCGCACGACCTCGAAGGTCCCGCCGGTGGCGTTGCCGCCGGGGTAGAAGCGGACGCGGGCGACGTTGGCCGCGAGTTCCGTGTCGGCGACCGTGGCGCGCACCAGCAGACCTTCCGGCAGTTCACGCGCCGGCCGGCCGTCGACGCCGTACTGCCGCCCCGCCAGGTCGACGCTGAAGGCCACTGCCCGGCCGCCGCTCGTCGCCAGGTGCCGTGCCTCGGCCAGCGACGCGGCAAACCTGCGCACCGTGTCGCGGTAGTCGGCCGATTCCTTGTAACGGCCGAGCGCCATCGGCGCGACCGCCAGCAGCGCCGCGATCAGCGCCAGCACGACGACCAGTTCCAGCAGCGTGAAGCCGCGGCCGGGCCAGGCGCCGCCGGCTCGACTCGACGCCCGGGACCACCGCCGATCGGACCGGTCAGCGCGAATTGCGGACATCGGCGTTCTCGCCTTCGCCGCCGGGGGAGCCGTCGGCGCCGTAGGTCGCGATCTCCGGTTCGCCGGAGCCGGAGAACGTATAGCGATACGGCCGCCCCCAGGGATCGTCCGGCACGCTGCTCGCCTTCAGGTACGGTCCGTTCCAGCCGCGCGCGTTCCCCGGCTGGCGGATCAGCGCCTGCAGCCCTTCCTCGTTCGACGGAAAGCGGCCGACATCGAGCTTGAAGAGCTCCAGGCCCTTCTCGAGGTCGGCGATCTGGATCGCCGCCGTCTTGCTCTTGGCGCCGCCGAGCTGGCCGAGGAAACGCGGTCCGACCAGCCCGATCAGCAGGCCGAGGATGGCGAGCACGACCAGCAGTTCGATCAGCGTGAAGCCGCGCGCGCGCGGCCCCGGCGCCGTCTCCGAGTGCGGCAAGGGCAGCGGGCGCAGCGGCCCCGTCTCTTCAGAGTGCGAGTTCATTGACGGTCAGGATTCCCATGAGTATCGAGACGATCACCACCGCGATGACAAGCCCCAGGCCGAGGATCAGCAGCGGCTCCAGCAGCGTCAGGCCGCGCTTGATCCCGGTCTCGACCTTGCGGTCGAGGATCGTGGCCAGTTCCAGAACCATCTTGTCGAGGCTGCCGGTTTCCTCGCCGACGCGGACCAGGTTGATCGCCAGCGGTTCGAAATTGCCGGTGGCGGCGAGCGCTTCGGCCAGCCGGCCGCCGGACTTGACCTTCGGCGTCACGCCCTTGATGGAGTCGCGCAGCCGCGTGTCCTCCAGGGTCTCGCCAGCGATGCCGAGCGCGGTCAGGATCGGCACCCCGTTCGCCAGCAGCGTTCCGAACGTGCGCGTGAAGCGCGCCATGTTGTAGTCGTGTCGCACCCGCCCAAGCACGGGCAGGCGCGACAGCCGCACCTGAAGCCAGCGCTTGCCGGAGGCGGACCGCAGCCAGCGCGCCAGACCGTAGCCGGCCAGCGCCGCCGCAACCAGCAGATACACACCGTAGGCCGTCACCAGGTTTCCGGCGGCGAGGATCACCCGCGTGGCCAGCGGCAACGCTTCGTGGGCGTCGCGGAACAGCGACTCGAACTGCGGCACGATGAACACCAGGATCGCCAGCACCGACAGCACGGCCACCGACAGCAGGATGGCCGGATAGATCAGCGCCGAGACGACGCTCTCGCGCAAGGCCCGCATCCGCTCCAGGTGCTCGACCAGCCGCGTCAGCACGGCGCCGAGCTGGCCGCTCGCCTCGCCCGAGCGGACCATGTTGACGTAGAAAGCGCCGAAGAGGTCGCCGCGCGAGGCGAGCGCCCGCGACAGCGGCACGCCGCCCTTCACCGACTCCAGGATTGCATCGACCATCGCCGTCACCGACGGACGATGGTCCATGCCGCGCAGCACGCGCAGGGCGTTGTCCAGGGGCAGCCCGGCACGCAGCATCACCGCCAGTTCAGACGTCAGCGCCAGCACGTCGCCGCGACCCGGCCGGTCGGCGCCAAGCCTGAAGCGCCAGGGCGACTTGCGGTCGGCGGCCGCGGCCGGCGCGGCGGTGCGGTCGACCACGCCGACCGGCGTCAACCCCTGGTCGACCAGGCGGCGGATCGCCTCGTCGCGGTTGCGCGCCTCGATGCTGCCTTCGATGACGCCGCCGCTGCTGCTGGCCGCCTTGTAGGCGAATTCGGCCATCGGCCCTCAGCCCTCGCTCTGGTCCTGCGTCACCCGCAGCACCTCTTCCAGGCTCGTCAGGCCGGCAGCCACCTTGCGCAGGCCGTCCTCGTACAGCGACACCAGCCCGGCCTTGCGGGCGATCTCCTGCAGCTGCGACGCATCGGCGCCGCGCAGGATCGCCTCGCGCACCTGCTCGTCGACCACCAGCAGCTCGTGGATGGCGGCACGGCCCCAGTAGCCGGAACCCCGGCACTGCGGGCAGCCGACCGCCGACTGCGGCACCTGCCCCGGCTGCACAAACCGCGCCAGTCCGCTGCTGCGGACGATCTCCGCCGGCAGTTCGGCCGGCCGCCTGCAGTGCACGCACAGGCTGCGCACCAGCCGCTGCGACAGCACGCCGTTGACGGTGGAGGTGATCAGATAGCTCTCCACCCCCATGTCCTGCATCCGCACCACCGCACTGGCCGCGGTGTTGGTGTGCAGGGTGGACAGCACCAGGTGTCCGGTCAGCGCCGACTGCACGGCGATCTGCGCCGTCTCGCCGTCGCGCATCTCGCCGATCATGATGATGTCCGGGTCCTGGCGCAGGATCGAGCGCAGGGCGCTGGCGAAGGTGAGCCCGATCTGCGGGTGGACGTGGATCTGGTTGATGCCCTCGAGCTGGTACTCGACCGGATCCTCGACGGTGAGGATCTTCAGGGCGTTGGCGTCGAGCTTCGACAGCGCGCCATAGAGCGTCGTCGTCTTGCCGGAACCGGTCGGGCCGGTCACCAGCAGGATGCCGTGCGGCCGCGCCAGCAGAGCCTCGAAGCGGGACAGCGTGTCGGGGCTGAAGCCGAGTTCGGCCAGCGAAAAGCGCACGCTGGCGCGGTCGAGCACGCGCAGCACCACGCTCTCGCCGTAGACGGTCGGCACCGAGGAGACGCGCAGATCGAGTTCGCGGCCCTTGACCCGCATCTTGATGCGGCCGTCCTGCGGCAGGCGCCGCTCGGCGATGTCGAGCTGCGCCAGCAGCTTGACGCGCGAGACCACGGCGGCGGCCAAGCGCGGCTCGACCACCTCGAAGGTGTCGATGACGCCGTCGATGCGGTAGCGCACGTGCAGGCCGTCGTCGAAGGGTTCGAGATGGATGTCGGAGGCGCGCAGGTCGGTGACGCGGCTGATGATCACGTTGACCAGCCGGATGACCGGCGCTTCGCTGGCCAGGTCGCGCAGGTGCTCGACGAACTCGGTCGCCGAGGTCGCGTCGGCCTCCTCGACCTCGTCATCGCCCGGGCCGTCGCCCTCCTGCGCCCGGGCGAGCGCGGCCTCGATCTCCGACTCGACGCCGATCGCCGGCGCCACGCGCAGCCCGCTCGCCAGCCGCAGCGCCCGCAGCGCGAACTCGTCCTGCGGCGTGGCCATGACG
>CAYLZU010000019.1:0-21194 GCA_964388005.1 uncultured Burkholderiaceae bacterium | reverse complement strand
ACGGCTACTTCTTCATCCTCGGCCGCACCGACGACGTGATCAACGTCGCCGGCCACCGGCTCGGCACGCGCGAGATCGAGGAATCGATCAGCTCGCACCCCGCCGTCGCCGAGGTGGCCGTGGTCGGCGTCGCCGACCCGTTGAAAGGCCAGGTGGCGATGGCCTTCGCGGTGGTCAAGGATGCCAGCGCGATCGCCACGCCGCAGGCAAGACTGGCGCTCGAAGGCGACGTGATGAAGACCGTCGATTCCCAACTCGGCGCGGTAGCGCGGCCGGCGCGGGTGCACTTCGTCACCGCACTGCCGAAGACACGCTCGGGCAAGCTGCTGCGGCGCTCGATCCAGGCGCTGTGCGAGGGCCGCGACCCGGGCGATCTGACCACCATCGAGGATCCGACCGCGCTCGACCAGGTGCGCAACGCGGTCGGTCCGGCCCGGGGCTGACCAGGCCGTTGCCGTTCCGGGCCGTCGTGCCGCACGCCCATCGCCGCGCGGCATGACGGCCGGCGAGACGACCAGCTATCTGCTCGGCCAGCTCGTGCTGCCGCCGACATCGCTGATCGTCACCGCCCTCGGCGGAGTCTTGCTGGTTCCCTTCAGGCGCGCGGCCGGAGTCGCGATCGCCGCCGCGAGCCTGCTGCTGCTGCTGGCGCTGTCGACGACCGCGGTTGCGCTGGCGCTGATGCGCACGCTGGAGCCGCCGCCGCTCGCATCCGCCGACCGCGCCGGCGCCCAGGCGATCGTCATCCTCGGCGGCGGTCGCGTCCATGCCGCTCCCGAATGGGGCGGCGACACCGTCAATGCCGCCAGCCTGCGCCGCGCCCGCTACGGCGCGCAACTGGCGCGGGAAACCGGCCTGCCGGTGCTGATCTCCGGCGGCAACCCCGACCGCAGGGCGCTCGCCGAGGCGCGCCTGATGCAGCCGCTGCTGGAACGAGAGTTCGGCGTGCCGGCCCGCTGGGTCGAGGATGGCAGCGACACCACCGCCGAGAACGCCCGTTTCGCGGCGGCGATCCTCAGACCGGATGGAATCAGCCGGGTGCTGCTGGTGACCGACGCCGCCCACATGCCGCGCGCCATGCGCGCCTTCCGCCTCGCCGGGCTGGCGCCGGTTGCGGCGCCGACCGGCTTCGTCGGCACGCGGCCGTTGCAGCCCCGGCACCTGGTGCCGAATGCCGAGGCGATGCGGCTGTCGAACGTGGCGCTGCGCGAGTGGGCTGCGGCGCTGTGGTATCGCTTGCGCCAACGCTGACCCAACGAGGAGGAGACGATGCTGACGAAGCCTGCACTGGATGAACGGGACACGGCGCGGATGATGGAGGCAGCCGTCGCCGAAGCGAAGAAGAACGGCTGGCCGGTGGCGATCGCCATCGTCGACGATGGCGGCCACCTGCTGCGTTTCGTCCGCCTCGACGGCACCCCGCCGGCGTCGAGCCGCATCGGGCCCGAGAAGGCGCGAACCGCCGCCCTCGGCCGGCGGGAGACGAAGCTGTACGAGGACATGATCAACCAGGGCCGCACGGCATTCCTGTCGGCGCCGCTGGAAGGGATGCTCGAAGGCGGCGTGCCGGTCCTCGTCGACGGCCAGGTGGTCGGCGCGATCGGCGTCTCGGGCGTCAAGTCGGGCGAGGATGCGCAGGTCGCGCGCGCCGGCGTGGCGGCGCTGCTGTCGTAGCGGTCAGTCGCTGCTCGCCAGCGCCGCGCGGCGGCCGCGCTCGACGTCGACCCGCGCCAGCAGCAGCAGACCGGCGACGAAGTACAGGCCGGTGGCGAGGATCGCCAGCCGATGATTGTTGTCGGTGAGCCAGGTCACCAGACCGTAGGTCAGCGGCCCGATCACCGCCGACAGCCACAGGGCCACGTTCCACAGGCTGTAGAACTCGGCCCGCCGATGCTCCGGCGCGAAGACGCCGACCATCGCCCGGCCCGCCGACTGGCTCGATCCCATGGCGAGGCCGGCGAGGTTGGCCGCCACCCAGAACCCGGCCGCCCCCGAGGTGGTGCCGGCGATCAGCACCATCAGGATCCAGGCGACGATGGTCAGCGCCAGCGCCGGCTTGTGCCCGATCGCATCCTGAACATAGCCCCAGAGAAAGGCGCCGATCGCCGCCGTGACGTTCACGGCGAGAATCAGCGTCATCGTCTGCGCGGTGTCGAATTTCATCACCTGCTGCGCGTAGATGGCCGCCAGCGCGATCACCACCGACAGGCCGGCCTGGTACATCAGCCCGCAGAGGGCGAGCCAGCCGAAGTCGCGAAACTCGCCGATGTGCGCCAGCGTGTGCCGCAGCCGCAGCGTCGAGTCGCGCAGCACCGCCCCGACCGTGCCCTGCCCGAGCGGCTGCGCCCGCTCGCGCAGCAGAACGAACGTCGGCACCACGGCCGCCGCGAACAGGGCGGCGGTGATCAGCATCGTCACCGGCACGTAGTTCGTCGCCGGCAGGCCGCGCGCCTGCGCCCACAGCACGTAGCCGAGGCCGAGAGCCAGCGCCAGCAGGCCACCGAGGTAGCCGAGGCTCCAGCCCCAGCCGGAGACCCGGCCGAGCGCCTCCGGACGGGCCAGTTCGGGCAGGAAGGCGCTGTTCAGCGTCACCCCGGCCGAGAAGCAGATGTTCGAGACGATGATCGCCGCCACCGCGAGCGCGAGGTCCCCGGGCCCGACCAGCGCCAGCGCCGCCGTGGCCAGGACGCAGCCGACCGTCATCAGCCCCATCAGCAGTTTCTTGCAGGCGTGCAGGTCGGCGTACGCCCCGAGTGCCGGCATCACCAGCATGCCGAGCGCGTAGGAGGCCGACAGCGCCAGCGTCCAGGCCAGTGTCGCCCAGGGCGCATCGCCGGCGACGACGCCGACGAAGTACGCGTTGAACACCGCCGTCAGCACCACCGTCGTGTAGCCGGAGTTGGCGAAGTCGTACATCGCCCACGCGAAGACCTCGCGTCGCGGCACGCCGGGGTTGAGACTGCGCGGATCGAACAGCGGCATCGGCAGACGAAGTCGGGGCGGCGCGGTCGGCCGCTGTCATGAGCGCACGGCCGCTCCGAAGCGCGAATCCTTCGAGCGCGGCGAGAAGGCAGTCCAATCAGCCCGCCGGGCCGCCCGAGGGGAGACTCCTTGGCGCGGGAGCGAGGCGATTGTCGCCCGAGGAGCGGCCGATGCTAACGTGTCGCGACCCTGCGGCCACCCGCCCGACCGATTCGACATGAAGGAACTCGACCGCATCGACCGCCAGATCCTCGCCATCCTGCAGGCCGACGGCCGGATCACCAACCAGGCGCTGTCGGAGCGGGTTGCGCTCAGTCCGCGCGCCTGTCTCGAGCGCGTGCGGCGGCTCGAGAAGTCGGGACTGATCGCCGGCTACATGGCGCTGGTCGAGCCGCGCCGCCTCGGCGGCCTGCTCACCATCGTCGTCGAGGTGTCGCTGCGCGACCAGTCGGCGGCGACCCATGCCCGCTTCGAGGCGCGGATGCGGGCGACGGAGGAGGTGATCGAGTGCTTCCTGGTCTCCGGCAACTGCGATTACGTGCTGCGGCTGGCGTGTACCAGCCTCGACCACTATCGGGAGCTGACCAACGCCTGGACCGACGATCCCGCCCTCGGCGTCGAGCGCATCGCCTCGAAGCCCGAGCTGCAGACGGTCAAGCCGTTCCGCGGCATTCCGATTCCCTGATCGCGGCCGGACCGCCGATTCGGCGGCGGCAGCGGCCGCGCACCGCCGGCTCGGCACATCGCGGCGGCACCGATCCGCCGCAGCTTCCATTGCAGCTTTCTAGACTGGCTCCGTTGTTGCTGACGGAGTCGCCGATGTCGTCCACCGAAGACCTGATCACCCGCGAGGCGCGCGTGGCGGCGCGCAACTACGCCCCGCTTCCGGTCGTGCTGTCGTCGGCGCGCGGCGAGTGGCTGACCGATGTCGACGGCCGGCGCTATCTCGACATGATGAGCGCGTACTCCGCGGTGAGCCACGGCCACGCCCATCCGCGCCTAGTGGCGGCGCTCGTCGAGCAGGCAGGCCGAGTCGCGGTGACCTCGCGCGCGTATCACAACGAGGCGCTGGCGCCGTTCCTGGAGAAGCTGACCGCGGTCGCCGGGCTCGACCGGGCGCTGCCGGCCAGCGGCGGCGCCGAGTCGGTCGAGACGGCGATCAAGGCGGCGCGGCGCTGGGGCTACCGCGTCAAGGGCATCGCGTCGGATCGTGCCGAGATCGCGGTCGCGCGCGGCAACTTCCACGGCCGCTCGACGACCATCGTCGGCTTCTCGACCGAGCCGGCCTACCGCGCCGACTTCGGCCCGTTCGCGCCGGGTTTCGTCCATTTCGACTTCGGCGACATCGACTCGCTCGCCGCGGTCATCAGCGAGCGCACCTGCGCCGTGCTGATCGAGCCGATCCAGGGCGAGGCCGGCATCATCGTGCCGCCGCCGGGGTTCCTGCGCGCGGCGCGAGAGCTGTGCGACCGGCGCCGGGTGCTGCTGATCGCCGACGAGATCCAGAGCGGGCTCGGCCGGACCGGCCGCTGGTTCGCCTGCCAGCACGAGGGCATCCGGCCGGACGGACTGATCGTCGGCAAGGCGCTCGGCGGCGGCCTGCTGCCGGTGAGCGCCCTCGTCGGCACGGCGGAACTGATGGATGTGTTCGAACCCGGCAGCCACGGCTCGACCTTCGGCGGCAATCCGCTGGCGGCACGGGTGGCACTGGAAGCGCTGCGGGTGATCGAAGACGAGAACCTGGTTGCGCGCAGCGCCGCCCTCGGCGCCCATCTGCTGGCGCGGCTGCGGGCGATCGACTCACCGCTGGTGCGCGACGTGCGCGGCCGCGGGCTGTGGGCAGGGGTCGAGCTCGACCCGGCGCTGGTGGCCGCGCGCGAGGTCGTGCTGCGCCTGATGCAGCGCGGCGTGCTGTCGAAGGAAACGCACGACACCGTGATCCGCTTCGCGCCGCCGCTCGCGATCGGGCGGCAGGCGATCGACTGGGGCATCGACGTCTTTGCCGACGTGCTGCGCGAGTTCGCGCCGCGGCGGCGGCTGGCGCCGATCCGGGCCCGGCCCGCCGCCGGTGCGGCGACCCGCCGCGATTCGCCGCCATCGCAGCCGCGGCTGATGATGTGCGCGCCGGACTTCTTCGAAATCAGCTACCGCATCAACCCGTGGATGGAGCCCGACCGCTGGCAGCAGTCGGCGCGGCGGCTGTCGCTCGAAGCGACCCGCGGCTGGCAGCGGCTGAAGGCGACCTACGAGCGTCTCGGCGCCGAGGTCGTCGTGCAGCCGCCACTGCCAGGCCTGCCGGACATGGTGTTCACCGCCAACGCGGCGATGGTGCTCGACCGCAAGGTGCTGCTGGCGCGCTTCGCCTGCGCCGAGCGGCGCGGCGAGGAGGCGCACGACCGTTCCTTCTTCGAGGAGCTGCGTGCCCGCGGCGTCGTCGACGAGCTGCTCGAGCCGCCGCCGGGGCTCGCCTTCGAGGGCGCCGGCGACGCGGTCTGGGATGCGCATCGCGGCCTGGTGTGGGTCGGCTGGGGCCAGCGGTCGAGCCCGGGGATCGATCGCGTGATTGCCGACGCCTTCTCGATTCCCGCCGTTGCGCTCGAACTCGTCGATCCGCGCTTCTATCACCTCGACACCTGCTTCTGCGCGCTGTCCGGCGGCGAGATCATCATTCATGCGCCGGCCTTCAGCGCCGCGTCGCTGGCGCAACTGCGCGAGCTCGTCGACCCCGCCCTGCTGATCGAGGCCGACGACGACGACGCCCGCCATCTGGCAGTCAACTCGGTCTGCCTCGACCGCGACGTCGTGCTCTGCCACGCCTCGCCGCGGCTGCGCGGCCAGCTGGAGGAACGCGGCTACCGCGCCCACGTCGTCCCGCTCGATTCGTTCAACCGGTCGGGCGGCGCGGCGTACTGCCTGACGCTGCGGCTCGACCTGCACACGACGGCGCAGGCGCCAGCATCCGTCGCCGCCGGCGGCGGGCAACACGCCGCCTGAACGCCCATCCAGGGGCGGCAGAGCCCGGCGCGACATCGCCGCTGCTGCCATCCGCCGGCACGGCGGCGGTGCGGCGTGGCCGCTCGCTCCCGCTGCGCGCCTTAGGACGATCGGCGGATTCCTCGGCGGCGGCAAGCTCTCCACACTGCCCCGCGATGAGCGCATCCAAAACGCCAGAACTTCGCGTCGTCGCCGCGGCGGCGGAGCCCGACCTCAGCCGGGTCACCCTCAGGATCGACGCCGAGCGTCCGGTCCCGGCGCCGCCGCTCGCCGACGGCGAGGCGCGGGCGCGGAAACTGGCGGCATCGGAGCGCGAACTCGACCGGCTGCACGCGGCGGCCAACGCCGAGCAGCTCGCCCTTGGCCAGCACATGAACTGGCTGATCGCCTCGCAGGCGATCTTCATCCACGCCTTCCTGATGGTGTTCGTCGTCAGCAGCCTCGGCGTCGTGGCCCTGAACCACTGGCTGCTCGGCGGCCTCGCTCTGACCGGCAGTCTGTGCGCGATGGCGCTGCACGGCAGCCTCGACCGGGCCGGCAAGGTGCTGGCGATGCTGATGGTGCAGCGGCGGGCGATGGAGATGGAACTGGCGGCGTTGATGGGCCGTACGCCGAACCTGCCGACCAGTCCGTCGCGGATCAGCGGCTGGGCCGGGCCGCTGTTCGTCGCCATCTGGCTGGTGCTGCTGGTGTGCAGCGCCGCGGTTCGCTTCTGACCGCGCCGCCGCGTGGCGCAGCCGTCAGGCGGACCAATGCGGCTTGCGCTTCTCCATGAACGCGGCAATGCCCTCCTGGGCGACGTCGTCGACCATGTTG
Source organism: uncultured Burkholderiaceae bacterium (assembly GCA_964388005.1). Taxonomy (GTDB): domain Bacteria; phylum Pseudomonadota; class Gammaproteobacteria; order Burkholderiales; family Burkholderiaceae_F; genus JADJWR01. Next base: position 14,402 of record CAYLZU010000019.1, on the reverse strand, counting down.
CAGGCCATCGTCTGGCCGGCCAGCTGATAGGCGCCTTCGACCCCCATCTCGAGCTGTCGATAGAACATCCCCTTGCCCAGCCCGATGGCCACCGCCGGCTTGGCGACGATCGCCGCCGAAAGTTTCGCCACCTCGGCGTCGAGCTGATCGAGCGGCACGACCCGGTTGACGAGGCCGCGGGCCTTCGCCGTGGCGGCGTCGATGAACTCGCCGGTGACCAGCATCTCGAAGGCCTGCTTGCGGCCGACGTTGCGCGCCAGCGCCACGCTCGGGGTCGAGCAGAACAGGCCGACGTCGATGCCGTTGACGCCGAAACGGACGCCGTCGGCGGCCACCGCCAGATCGCAGGTGGCCACCAGCTGGCACCCTGCCGCGGTGGCGATGCCGTGCACGCGCGCGATCACCGGCTGCGGCAGGCGCTGGATCGTCAGCATCATCCGGGCGCAGTCGGCGAACAGGCGCTCGTAGTAGTCGAACCGCGGATTGGCCTTCATCTGCTTCAGGTCGTGGCCGGCGCAGAACGCCTTGCCGGCGGCGGCGAGAACGATCACCCGCGCCGACGCGTCGGCGCCGATGCGGTCGAACGCCTTCTGCAGCGCCGCCAGCATCTCCTCCGACAGCGAATTGAACTGCGCCGGCCGGTTCAGCGTCAGCGTCACGACGCCTTCGGGCGACCGCGCTTCGAGCAGCAGCGGTTCGAGCTGGGTGGACGGCTGCGGGGCGTTCATGGCGTGCTCCGGTCGGAAGGGTTGCGCCGGCTAGGTGTCGATCGCGCTGGCGGACTTCGCCTGCTGTCGCAGCAGGAACTTCTGGATCTTGCCGGTATTGGTCTTCGGCACCGGACCGAAGACGAACTGCTTGGGCACCTTGAAGCCGGCGAGATGGGCGCGGCAGTGCGCGCGCAGCTCGTCGGCGGTCACGGTCGCGCCATCGCGCGTCTCGATGAAGGCGCAGGGCACCTCGCCCCACCTGGCGTCCGGCGCCGCGACCACGGCCGCGATCATCACCGCCGGATGGCGGTACAGCACGTCCTCGACCTCGATCGAGCTGATGTTCTCGCCGCCGGAGATGATGATGTCCTTGCTGCGGTCCTTGATCCGCAGGTACCCGTCCGGGTGCAGTACCGCCAGATCGCCGGAGTGGAACCAGCCGCCGGCGAATGCCTGCTGCGTGGCGACCGGGTTCTTCAGGTAGCCCTTCATCGTGATGTTGCCGCGGAACATCACTTCGCCGATGGTCTCGCCGTCGGCCGGCACCGGCGCCAGCGTGTCCGGGTCGAGCACCGCCACCGCTTCTTCCATCGGGTAACGCACGCCCTGGCGGCCGTTCTTCGTCGCCCGCTCACCGACGTCGAGCGACTCCCACTCCGCCTGCTTGGCGCACACCGTCGCCGGGCCGTAGACCTCGGTCAGGCCGTAGACATGGGTGAGGTCGAAGCCGAGCCGTTCCATGCCCTCGATCATCGCCGCCGGCGGCGCGGCGCCGGCGACCATGGCCCGCACGCGGTGGGTGATCCCCTGCTTCAGTTCGGCCGGCGCGTTGACGAGCAGCGAGTGCACGATCGGCGCCCCGCAGTAGTGCGTGACGCCGTGGGCGCGGATGGCGTCGAAGATCGCCGCCGCCTCGACCCGGCGCAGGCAGACGTTGGTGCCGGCCATCGCCGCCACCGTCCACGGGAAGCACCAGCCGTTGCAATGAAACATCGGCAGCGTCCACAGGTACACCGGGTGGTGCGGCAGCGCCCACACCAGGATGTTCGACACCGCGTTCAGATAGGCGCCGCGGTGGTGGTAGACGACGCCCTTGGGATTGCCGGTCGTGCCCGAGGTGTAGTTCAGCGCGATCGCGTCCCACTCGTCCGCCGGCAGCGGCCAGGCGAAGTCGGCGGCGCCCTCGGCGATCAACGCCTCGTAGCCGAGCGCGCCGATCTGCTCACCCGGTCCCGCATACACCGGATCGTCGACATCGACGATCTCGATCGGCCTACCGAGCCTGGCCACCGCCGCCGCGGCCACTGCCGAGAACTCGCGGTCGACGATGAAGACCTTCGCCTCGCCGTGGTCGAGCATGAAGGCAATCGAGTCGGCATCGAGGCGGGTGTTCATCGCATTGAGCACGCAGCCGGCCATCGGGATGCCGAAGTGCGCCTCGACCATCTCCGGCGTGTTGGGCAGCATCACCGCCACCGTGTCGCCGCGGCCGAGGCCACGGCGCGCGAGCGCGTGCGCCAGCCGGCGGCAGCGCCCGTACAGCTCGCCCCAGCTTCGCCGCAGCGCGCCGTGAACGACGGCGGTGCGCCGCGGGAACACGGCCGCGGCGCGCTCGAGGAAGGTCAGCGGCGACAGCGGCGCGTGGTTGGCCGCCGTGCGCGGCAGGTCCCGGTCGAAGATGGCGTTCGGCATCGGTCAGAGCTGCGCCAGCGCGCGTACGTGCGCGGCGACGCTGCGGCCGAGCGCGCTCAGGTTGTAGCCGCCTTCGAGCGTGCTGACGATGCGGCCGCGGCAGTGGCGGTCTGCGACCTCCATCAGCCGCTGCGTGATCCAGGTGTAGTCGGACTCGACCAGTCCCATCTGGCCGAGGTCGTCCTCGCGGTGGGCGTCGAAGCCGGCGGAGATGAAGATCATCTGCGGCGCGAACGACTCCAGCCGCGGCAGCCACTGCGTTTCGACCAGCTCGCGGACCACGTCGCCGCGGGTGCCCGCCGGCACCGGGATGTTGACCATGTTGTCGGCGGCGAACTCGGTGCCGGAGTAGGGATAGAACGGGTGCTGGAAGAAGCTCGCCATCAGCACGCCGCCGTTGCCGGCCAGGATGTCCTCGGTGCCGTTGCCGTGGTGGACGTCGAAGTCGATCACCGCCACCCGCTTCAGCCGGTGCGCATGCAGCGCGTGCAGGGCGCCGATGGCGACGTTGTTGAAGAAGCAGAAGCCCATCGCCGCGGCGCGGCAGGCGTGGTGTCCCGGCGGCCGCACGGCGCAGAAGGCGTTCGTCAGTTCGCCGCGGACGACGCGGTCGGTGGCGTCGATGACGGCGCCGGCGGCATGCAGCGCCGCGTCCCAGCTGCGCGGGTTCATCGAAGTGTCGGGATCGACCGGCGCGTATCCCTGTTTTGGTACCCTCGCCCGCAGGCGCTCGATGTAGTCGCGGTCGTGCGCGCGGGCAATCGAATCCAGGTCCGCCTGGGGAGCATCGAACGGCAGCAGGTGCGGCAGCAGCCCGACCGCGATTAGATGGTCGTGCACGGCAGCCAGACGCTCGGGGCTCTCGGGGTGCCACGAACCCATCTCGTGCGCGGCACACTGCGCGTGCGTGAAAAAACCGGTATGCACCAGTGAGTATCTCCCTGACCGCCAAACCCGTCGCCCCGGCAGAAAGTCTAATGCTGGAACGAGTCCGTCGCTGCGCCGAGCAGATCGGCGCCGTGATCGTCGGCAAGGAACTGCAGATCCGGCAGAGCCTGACCTGCCTGCTTGCCGGCGGCCACCTGCTGATCGAGGATGCGCCGGGCGTCGGCAAGACGACGCTGGCGCACGCGATGGCGATCTCGCTCGGCCTGCCGTTCCGCCGCCTGCAGTTCACCAGCGATCTGCTGCCCTCCGACGTCATCGGCGTCTCGGTCTACGACCGGACGACCGGACAGTTCGCCTTCCACCCCGGGCCGATCTTCACCGAGGTTCTGCTCGCCGACGAGATCAACCGCGCCAGTCCGAAGACGCAGAGCGCGCTGCTCGAGGCGATGGAGGAGAACCAGGTGTCGATCGACGGCATGGCCCGGCCGCTGCCGCAGCCGTTCTTCGTCATCGCCACCCAGAACCCGCTGCACCAGGTCGGCACCTTTCCGCTGCCGGAGTCGCAGCTCGACCGTTTTCTGATGTGCATCAGCCTCGGCTACCCGGACCGCTCGGCCGAGCGGGCGCTGCTCGCCGGCCGGGCGCGGCGCGACATGCTGCGCAGCCTGTCGGCGATGGCCCGCCCGGCCGACCTCGTCGCCGCGCAGACCGCCGTCAAGCAGGTGTTCGTCTCCGAGGCGCTGCTCGACTACGTGCTGTCGCTGCTCGCCTTCACCCGCAGTTCCGGCCGCCATGCCGAGGGGCTGTCGCCGCGCGCCGGGCTGGCCCTGCTGGCGGCGGCCCGCGCCTGGGCCTGGCTCGATGGCCGCGAGCACGTGATCCCCGAGGACGTGCAGAACGTCCTGCCCGCCGTCGCCGGCCACCGCCTGCACGCGGCGCAGCGCGAAGGCGGCCGGCTGCTGCACGGCCGCGAGCTCGTGAGCCAGCTGATCCAGGCGGTGAAGCTGCCCTGACCGCCGCCGGGCCGCGGCGACCGCAGCGCATCGAACCCGCCCGATGAGCGTCACCGCCCACCCCTGGGTCGTCCGCGCCGTCGAGTCGATCAGCGGCCGCAAGGGCGTCGAGCACGGCGAGGTGCTGCTCGACCGCCGCCGCGTCTACATCCTGCCGACCCGCGCCGGCATGCTGTTCGCGGCGGCGATGCTGATGATGCTGATCGGCTCGATCAACTACATGCTCCAACTCGGCTTCCTGCTGACCTTCCTGGTCACGAGCATGGCGCTGGTGGCGATGTATCACACCCACCGCAACCTGGCGCGACTGACTGTCACCGCGCACCGCGCCGAGAACGTCTTCGCCGGCGATCTCGCCACCTTCGAGATCACCGTGCACAACCCGACCCCGGAGGCACGCTACGCGCTCGAGTTCGAGCCGCTGGCGAGCACCAATCCGCTGCTCGAGGCCTTCGGCCCCGACCTGCCGGTGCAGCCGATCACCAAAGCCGACATCCCCGCCGCCGGCAGCTGCGAGGTCCGGGTCGCGGTCTCGACGCGCGCGCGCGGCAGGCTGCCGTGCCCGCGCCTGCGCATCGAGACCCGCTTTCCGTTCGGCCTGTGGCAGGCGTGGTCGTACTACATGCCGCCGCTGACGGCGATCGTCTACCCGACGCCGGAGCACGATGCCCCGGAACTGCCGATGGTCGCCACCGGCGGCGCCGAACAGGAGACCGGCATGGCGGTGAGCGGCGACGAGTTCGCCGGTGTGCGGCCCTACCAGGCCGGCGACCCGCTGCAGCGGGTGGCGTGGCGGCTGGCGGCGCGCACCGACGACATCACCGTGAAGCTGTTCGAAGGCTACGCGCAGGGCGAGGTGGTGCTGGAGCTGGGCGCCGTCGACGCCCATCTGCCCGGCGAACAGAAGCTGTCGCGGCTGGCCCGCTGGGTGCTGATGGCGGAGGCGGCGCAGGTCCGCTACGCGCTGTCGCTGCCGCAGATGCGGGTCGATTTCGGCCTTGGCGCCGAGCAGCGTGAACGCTGCCTGACAGCGCTGGCGCTGTGTCCGAGGCCCTGATGGCGGCCACGCCCGCAGCAGGCGGCAACGGCCGGCCGAAGCGCGGCGCGACCCTGCGCGAGCTGGCCAACTGGCTGGTGCGGGCCCAGGTCTCGACGGCGGCGCGCGAGCGGCGCGACACCATGGTGCTGCTGCTGGCGGTGGCCTTCGTCGCCGCCCCGCATGTCGAGCACCTGCCGTTGTGGGCCACCGGCATCGTCTTCCTGCTGTGGCTCTGGCGCGCCTGGATCACGCTGCGCAACCTGCCGCTGCCCGGCCACGTGGCGATGCTGCCGCTGCTGGCGCTGGCCGCCGGCGCCGTCTGGCTGCAGTACCGGACCCTGCTCGGCCGCGAGGCCGGCGTCACCTTCCTGCTGCTGCTGCTGGCGCTGAAGCTGCTGGAGCTGCGCGCCAAACGCGACGTCTTCGTGGTCGTCTTTCTCAGCTTCTTCATCCTGCTGACGCAGTTCCTGCACAGCCAGGCGCTGCCGGTGGCAGCGCTGAGCCTGGCCGCCGTGCTGGCGCTGTTCTTCGTGCTGGTCAGCGTCAGCCTGAAAGCCGACGACCTGCCGGCCGGGCGCAAGCTCAGGCTGGTGGGCGGCATCGCGCTGAAGGCACTGCCGCTGACCGCCGTGCTGTTCATCCTGTTCCCGCGCCTGGACAACCCGCTCTGGGGTCTGCCTCGCGACGCCTTCACCCAGGGCACCGGGCTGTCGAATTCGATGGCGCCCGGCGGCATCAACCGGCTGCTGCAGTCGCAGGCGATCGCCTTCCGCGTCCGCTTCGACGGCGACCCGCCCGAGAACACGCAGCTGTACTGGCGCGGCCCGGTGTTCGGCCGCTTCGACGGCCGCACCTGGTCGCCGCTCGCGCAGCGATTGGCGGCGACGCCGCCGCTGGTGGTCAACGCCGAGCAGGCGTCGGCGATCGACTACGCGGTGACGCTGGAGCCGAACAATCGAGACTGGCTGTTCATGCTCGAGATGCCGGCACGGGTGCCGGAGAACGCGAGCCTGCAACCGCGGATGACGAACCAGGGCCAGCTGCTGGCGGCGCGGCCGATCACCAGCCGCACCCGCTACGAGGCACGGTCGTACACCAACTTCGCCTTCGGGTTGAACGAGACCGCGCTGTCGCTTCAGGACTGGCTGGCGCTGCCGCCGGGCTTCAATCCGCGGGCGCTGCAGTTCGCCGCCGACCTGCGCGCGCGCCTGCCCGTCGCCGACAGCGCCGATCCCCGCTCCGGCGACGCGCAGCGCGTGCAGGCGGTGCTGGAGCACTTCCGCGACGGCGGCTTTCGCTACACGCTCGAGCCGCCGCTGCTCGGCCGCGACTCGGTCGACGAATTCCTGTTCGAATCCCGGCTCGGCTACTGCGAGCACTTCGCCTCGGCGTTCGTGGTGCTGATGCGGGCCATGGACGTGCCGGCGCGCGTGGTCACCGGCTACCAGGGCGGCGAGCTGAATCCGGTCGACGGCTTCCTCACCGTGCGCCAGTCCGACGCCCATGCCTGGGCCGAGGTCTGGCTGGCGGGGCGTGGCTGGGTGCGCGTCGACCCGACCTCGGTGGTGGCGCCGGTGCGCATCGAGCAGGGTCTGCGCGAACTGGCGCGGCAGACCGGCACCGGACCGCTGTTCTCGGTCGGCGCCGATGCCATCTGGATTCGCGCGGTGCGCCGGCTGCGCCTGAACTGGGAGGCGCTGGAGAACTCGTGGAACCAGTGGGTGATCAGCTACTCGGCGCAGCGGCAGATGTCGCTGCTCGACCGCCTCGGCTTCGATCCCGACTGGCGCGTGCTCGGCATCCTGCTGGCGTTCGCGGTGTCCATCGTCGCCACCGTGCTGGCGGTGGTGTCGCTGCGCCATCGCGTGCGCCGCGATCCGCTCGCGGAACTGGAACGGACCTTCCGCGGCCGGCTGGAACGAGGCGGCGTTCAGTGCGCGCCCAGCGAAGGGCTGCGCGCGCTCGGCCGCCGGCTGGCGGCCGAGCTCTCGCCTTCGTCGCGGGCCGAGGCGATGGCGATCCTCGCCGCGCTGGAGCGCATGCGCTACTCGCGCGACAGCGCCAGCGTCGCGGCCGCGGACATCCGCCGGCTCGGCGCCCGCGTGCGCCGCTTCAGGCTGCGTTTCGCCGACTGACGGCGCCGCGGTAGGCTGCGCCTGTCGTGGTCCCGCCGCCGATGCCCCGCCGCAGACAGCTTGTCCTCGCCGCGCTGGCGCTCTCCAGCGGCGCGGCAGGGGCGCGCCGGCCGGCGAAGAAGGGCGACTTCGACCGGCCCGAGGTCAGGGACTTCGCCGACGCGCTCGCCGCCGATCAGGGTCTCGGCCGCGACTGGATCGAGCGCGTGCTGGCCACCGGGCGCCGCTCGCGCGAGGCCGAGCGGCTGATGACGCCGGCGCTGACGCCGCCGCCGCGCGACTGGAACCGCTACCGCGCGCGCGCCGTCGACGAGGCCCGCCTGCGCGAAGCGGTGCTCTACGCCCAGGCGCACCGCCGCAGCCTGGCGCGGGCCGAGGACGAGTTCGGCGTCCCGGGCGAGATCGTGGTGGCGATCATCGGCATCGAAACCGTCTTCGGCCGCGTCATGGGCACCTTCCGCACCCTCGACGTGCTGCTGACGCTCGCCTTCGACTACCCGCGCCGGGCGGACTTCTATCGCGGCGAACTGGCGCATTTCCTCGTGCTCGGCCACGAGGGCCGCCTCGACGTGCTGAAGCAGACCGGCTCGTTCGCCGGCGCCATCGGCCTGCCGCAGTTCATGCCCGGTTCGATCCGCCGCTATGCCGTCGACTACGACGGCGACGGCCGCATCGACCTCGTGCGCTCGGCGCCGGACGCGATCGGCTCGGTGGCGAGCTACCTGGCGCGGCACGGCTGGGAGCGCGAGGCGCCGGTGATGTTCGCCGCCATCGCCAACGAGGCGATCGCGGCACTGGCGGGCGGCGGCATCACCGCGTCGCGGCCGTGGTCCGAACTGGCCGATCTCGGCGTGCGCATCGACGGCGAACTGCCGCCGCAGACGCCCGTGGTGCTGCTCGACCTGCCCTACCTGATGGACGACGGAGAAACCGCGTTCGAATACCGTGTCGGCACCGTCAACCTGGCGGCGATTCTGCACTACAACCGCAGCTACTTCTACGGCGCCGCGGTGGCCGAGTTCGCCGCCGAACTGCGCCGTCGCCAGGTCGACGCCCGCTCAAGGCCGGATCCGGCAGCGGGCTGAACCGGGCCGGCGCTGCTGGGCGGGCGCTACTGGGCCGGCATGTCCGGCTGCCGGCTCGGCTGTGCCTCGACGAATGCCGGCAGCCTCATGCAGGCATCGAAGATCCGCATCACCGTCGGCACGTGGTCGAGCCGGCAGTCGAAGCGTCGCGCGTTGAAGATCTGCGGCACGATCAGCACGTCGGCGGTCGTCACCGCGTCGCCGAGGACGAAGCGGCCGCAGCGGCCGGCGGAGGCGAGCTGCGCCTCGACCTGCGCCAGTCCCTGCTCGACCCAGTGCCGGTACCAGGCGTTCTTCGCCTCCTCGCTCTGGCCCATGTCCTTGACCAGGTAGCGCAGCACGCGCAGGTTGTTCAGCGGGTGGATCTCGCAGGCGATCGACAGCGCGATCGCGCGCACGTAGGCGCGCTCGATCGGATCGTGCGGCAGCAGCGGCGGCTGCGGGTACTTCTCGTCGAGGTACTCGATGATCGCCAGCGACTGCGTCAGCGCGGCGCCGTCGTGCTCCAGCACCGGCACCAGCTGGGCCGGGTTCAGGCCGCGGAAGGAGTCCCTGAACTGGTCGCCGTGGACGAGGTCGACCGGCGCCGTCTCGTACGGCAGCCCCTTCAGGTTCAGGGCAATGCGCACGCGGAACGACGCCGATGAGCGGGCGGCGGAATGCAGTTTCATCATTGCATCAACCTCACCAGGGCCAGCGACAGGATCGGAAAGAACACCAGCGCCACCATGCGCACCGCGTCGGCGGCGAGAAACGGCAGCACGCCGCGGAAAGTCTCCGCCATCGGCACGTCGCGCGCCATGCTGCTGATGATGTACACGTTCATGCCCACCGGCGGCGTGATCAGGCCGATCTCGACCACCATCAGCGCCAGCACGCCGAACCAGATCGCCTTCTCGGTGGCGTCCAGCCCGAACAGGTCGAGGCCGAGCACGACCGGCAGGAAGATCGGCACCGTCAGCAGGATCATCGACAGCGCATCCATCAGGCATCCCAGCAGCACGTACAGCAGCAGCATCGCCGCCAGCACCGCCAGCGGATGGGCGCCGAGCCCCTGCACCCAGGCGGCCAGTTCCGCCGGCAGCTGCGACAGCGCCAGGAACACGTTGAGCAGGTCGGCGCCGAGCAGGATGAAGAAGATCATCGCCGTCGATTCCGCCGTCGACAGCAGGCACTGGGCGAGCTGACTGCGGCGCATGCCGCGGCTCCAGGCGATCAGCGCCGTGGCCAGCGTCCCGACCGACGCCGCCTCGGTCGGCGTGAACACGCCGCCGTAGATGCCGCCGACGACGACGATGAAGATCGCCGCGACAGGCCACACGCCGCGCAGCTGGCGCAGCCGCTGCCCCCCCGGCAGGCGCGGACCGGCCGGCCCGGCGGCGGGATTCAGCCGCACGTAGACGGCCACCGCCAGGATGTAGCCTGCGGCGGCGAGCAGCCCCGGGATCACCGCCGCCGCGAACAGCTTGCCGATGTTCTGCTGCGCCAGGATGGCGTAGATCACCAGCACCACCGACGGCGGGATCAGGATGCCGAGGGTGCCGCCGGCGGCGAGCGCGCCGGTGGCCAGCCGCGGCGAGTAGCCGTGCCGCTTCAGCTCCGGCAATGCAACCTGCCCCATCGTCGCCGCGGTGGCCAGCGACGAGCCGCAGATGGCGCCGAAGCCGGCGCAGGCGCCGATGCCGGCCATCGCCAGGCCGCCGCGAAAGTGCCCGATCAGCGCCGCCGCGGCGTTGAACAGCCCCCGCGACAGCCCGCCGTGGGTGGCGAAGTTGCCCATCAGCAGGAACAGCGGGATCACCGACAGGTCGTGGACGGCGAAGCGCCCGAAGGCCGAGGTCTTCAGGTAGTTCGCCAGCGGCATCCATCCGGCCAGCATCACGTAGCCGGCCAGGCCGACGAAGAACATCGCGGCGCCGATCGGCACCCGCGCCAGCAGCAGCAGCACGAGCACGCCGAACATCAGCGTCCCGAGCTCGACCCCCGTCACCCCGACTCCCGCGATGCCGTGAAGGCGGCGCCCGCGAGCGAGCCGGCGCGGGCGAGCGCAACCACGCCGAGCAGCGCGAACGACGGCACCATCGGCAGGTAGGCGTACCAGGTCGGGATCGCCAGCACCATCGTCGTCTCGCCATAGAGCCGCAGGTCGGCCATGCCGAGCGCGAGCCGCCAGGCGACCAGGAAGCCGACCGCGGCGATGGCGGCGCTGCCGGCCGCATCCAGGGCCGCGCGCAGCCTCTCCGGCGCCCGGGCGGCGAGGAAGTCGACCAGCACGTGGCCGCCGCGCAGCGTGCAGTACGGCAGGAACGCGGCGACGGCGATGGCGGTGCCGAGCTGCGACAGCTCGTAGTCGCCGGGGATCGGGCGGGCGAACAGCCAGCGGCCGAGGATCGACGCCGTGCTCATCAGCGCCATCGCCGCCAGCACCAGCGCGCCGGCGAGGGCGAAGCCGACGGCAAGGCCGCGCAGGGCGGCGCCGAACGGCCCGGCGGGAAGGCCGGCGCGCGGATCGCCGGTCACGAGGGGCGCAAGCGCGGCCCGCGCCTCACTTGCCCGGCTGCGCCCTGGCGCGGGCGGCATCCTCGGCGGCGATCATCGCCCGGGCGTCGGTCAGCATGGCGTTGCCGTCGAGACCGCGCCTGTTCATGTCGGCGAGCCAGTCGGCGTACAGCGAGCGCGCGCGCCGCTCCCAGTGCGACAGCTCGGTGGCCGGGATCGTGTAGAAGGTGTTGCCGCGATCGACCGCCGCCCTGCGGCCGTCGGCCTTCGAGCGGTCCCACAGCGCGCCGATGCGCCCCGACAGTTCGAGGCCGCTGTTGCGGTCGATCACCGCCCTGAGCTCCGGCGGCAGGCTGGCGTACTTCGCCGGGTTCATCGCGAACACGAACACCGCCGTGTACAGCGACGGCATCGACGGGTCGGTCTCGCTGTGGAACTTCACCATCTCGTGCAGCTTCACCGACGGGATCACCTCCCACGGCAGCACGAAGCCGTCGATCACGCCCTTGGACATTGCCTCGGTCACCGCCGGCAGCGGCATCGACACCGGCGTGGCGCCGAACGCCGCCAGCATGCGGTTGGTCTGCCGCGTCGGCGCGCGCATCTTCAGGCCCTGGAAGTCGGCCAGGGTCCTGATCTGCCGGTCGCGCGTGTGCACGTAGCCCTCGTCGTGGACATGGAACGCCAGCGGCCTGATGCCGGCGAACTCCCGGGTGGCGTACTTCTCGTAGTACTGCCACGCGGCGCGGCTGGCCGCCTCGGCCGTCTGGGTCATGAACGGCAGTTCGAACACCTCCATGATCGGGAAGCGCCCGGCCGTGTATCCGGGCAGGGTCCAGACGATGTCGGCGATGCCGTCGCGCACCTGGTCGATCAGCTGCGGCGGCGTGCCGCCGAGCTGCATCGCCGGGTAGATCTGGCAGCGCATGCGGTTGCCGGAGTCCTGCCGGATCTTCTCGCACCACGGCTCGAGGTGGTTCTTCGGCCCCATCGCGATCGGCGGCCAGAAGTGATGCACCTTCAGCACCACCTCCTGCGCGGCGGCCGCCATCGCCGCAGCGCACAGCGCGAGCGCCGCGAGCGGCCGCAGCATGGTCGTCTTCATCCCTGCCTCCCGAGCTTCAAGGCTCCCATCAGTCCGATGCCGGCGGCGCGATCGTAAGCCGCAGCGTGCCGACGCCGTCGACGCCACCCTCGAGCACGTCGCCGGGAGCGACCGCCGCCACCCCTTCCGGCGTGCCGGTGAAGATCAGATCGCCCGGCATTAGTTCGAAGTACCGCGACAGGTGCTCGATGGTCTCGTTGACGCTCCAGATCATCTTCACCACGTCGCTCGCCTGCCGCGTCTCGCCGTTGACCTTCAGCCAGATCCGGCCGCGGGTGATCTCGCCCGTCCTGGCGATCGGCCTGACGCTGCCGACCGGCGCCGAGAAGTCGAAGCCCTTGCCCACCTCCCACGGCCGGCCGAGCTTCTTCGCCTCGCCCTGCAGGTCGCGGCGGGTCATGTCCAGCCCGACCGCGTAGCCCCAGATGTGCGCCGGCGCATCGACGGCGGCGATGCGGCGGCCGCGGCGGCCGATCGCCACCACCAGTTCGATCTCGTGATGCAGGTTGCCCGTCTCCGGCGGGTACGGCATCTCGCCGGTGCCGTCGGCCACCGGCAGCAGCGCGTCGGCGGGCTTGGCGAAGAAAAACGGCGGCTCGCGGCCGGAGAAGCCCATCTCCTTCGCATGCTCCTCGTAGTTGCGGCCGATGCAGTAGACGCGGTGCACCGGGAACAGATCGGTCGAGTTGGCCACCGGCACCACCACCTGAGGCGGGGCGGCAAAGACGTAGGCCATCGTTGCGGACTCCGGGCGAAACGGCGAGCCGCGATTATGCGCGACGGCCGCCGGCCCTCAGGTCCGCCACTGCCCCGGCTGCGAACTGCGCGCGATCGCCCGCGACAGCAGGATCACCGGCAGCACGCCGACGGCGACGATGGTCAGCGACGGGATCGCCGCCTCGCCGAGGCGCTCGTCGGCGGCGAACTGGTAGGCGATCACCGCCAGGGTGTCGAAGTTGAACGGCCGCAGCACCAGCGTGGCCGGCAGTTCCTTCATCACGTCGACGAACACCAGCAGCGCCGCCGCGGCGAGCGACGGCGCCAGCAGCGGCAGGTGCACGCGCGCGAACACCTCGCGCGGGCTGGCGCCGAGGCTGCGCGCGCTGGCGTCCATCGCCGGCGTGATGCGCGCCAGCCCGGCCTCGATCGGCTGATGGGCGACGGCGAAGTAGCGCACCACGTAGGCATACAGCAGCGCCGCGACGCTGCCGGTGAGCAGCAGCCCGGTGCCGACGCCGAGGCGCGCCTTCAGCCAGGCGTCGAGGGCGTTGTCGAACGCCGCCAGCGGCAGCAGCAGGCCGACGGCGATGACGATGCCCGGCACCGCGTAGCCGAGATTCATCAGCCGCGCCGCCAGACCAACCGCCGTCGCCGCGGCGCCGGCCGGCGCCAGCCGCACCGCATAGGCGAGCGCCACCGCGATGGCCACCGCGATCAGCGCCGCGCCGGCGCCGAGCGACACGCTGTGCCAGACCCACTGCAGGTAGCGCGCGGTGTCGAGCTCGTTCACCGCCGGAAGCGCCAGCATGACCAGGATCGCCATCGGCACCACGAATCCGGCGGCGAGCGGCAGGCAGCAGGCCGCCATCGCAACGACCCCGCGGCCGCCGGCGAGCCTGGCCCGCTGCGCCGGCCGGGCGCTGTTCGGCGCCGCCACGTAGCGGGCCCGTCCTCGCGCCCGCAGTTCGAAGGCCATCAGCGCCAGCACCACCGCCAGCAGCACGCTCGCCAGCTGGCTGGCGGCAATGCGATCGCCGAGCGAGAACCAGGCGCGATAGATCGCGGTGGTGAAGGTCTGCAGGCCGAAGTAGGCGGCGGCGCCGTAGTCGGCCACGGTTTCCATCAGCGCCAGCGCCGCGCCGGCCGCCACCGCCGGCCGCGCCATCGGCAGGTAGACGTGCAGCCAGCTGCGCAGCGGCGAGCAGCCGAGCGAACGCGCGGCGTCGCCCATCGCCGCCGTGCGCGCCAGGAACGCCGTGCGCGCCAGCAGATAGACGTACGGATACAGCGACACCGTGAAAACGAATGCCGCGCCGGGGATCGAGCGGATCTCCGGGAACCAGTAGTCGCCGCGCTGCCAGCCGAAGCCGGACCGCAGCGCGCCTTGCAGCGGGCCGGAGAACTGCAGGAAGTCGGTGTAGGCATAGGCGACGATGTAGGCTGGCATCGCCAGCGGCACCAGCAGCGCCCATTCGAAGATGCGCCGGCCCGGAAACTCGTAGGCCGCGACGAGCCA